>PWUO01000037.1 GCA_003562555.1 Dehalococcoidia bacterium | reverse complement strand
GTTAATTTGGGGGGTCACGACTGCGAACGTAGTGACCGGGCAATACAGGATGCACTAAAGGCTACAATTCCAGCCCCACGCTGAATGCCTCCGCAGCTATCATTCCCAAGCTCAGGTACTTGCGCGTAGGGTTATCCAGAAACACCAGGGGATTGACACGCACCAAGTCAACGGTGCCACCTGTGGAGAGGCACTCCTCAGACACATGGGTTTCAACAACCTTGCCGAGCACGAGGCAGTGGCTCTCAAGGTCGATGATCTGTTGCACGACACATTCCAGATTGATTGGGCATTGTTCTATCAATGGTGCGTTCGCAAGATTCCCATAGAACACATTGAAGCCAGCGCCTTTAACCTTATCAACGTCCGCCCCGGACCTCACCCCGCAGTAATCCACCTCCCGTGCCTGCAAGACCGAAGGCACATTCACGGAGAACTCGGAGTGCTCACGGATGCCGCGCATCGTGTAACGGGCAGGCCGGATGGCAACCGATATTATCGGAGGTTCTCCATTGGCGACACCCGTCCAAGCAACTGTCATGAAGTTCGGCTTGCCTTCAACCATCGCCCCAATGAGTAACGCCGGCATTGGAGCAATCCACGCCTCTGGCCCGCTTGTTACCTTAGCCAATCTCGTTATCCCCCTATTCGATAGTGTCACTAGTCAATCATTCCCAAACCGTACACACGTTTCCCAGCACCTATTAGATTGATTCGAAGTCGTCGTCCCCGACAAGAGATGGGGCTTCGCTATGCGCCCCCGAGAACACACGAAACGGTCATCGCAGCGCTATGCTTCACCTTCATCTGTGCCGGGTTCTTTCTGTCCTGCAACTCCTTCCAGTAGCATCTCAAGCATTTGTGTGGCATCACCGGGCAGAAACAGAACCTCGTCATCATAGAAGAGCGGGTTTTCGACACCAGAATAACCGGGACTCCGAGTGCGCTTACAGATTACGACCTGTTTCGCCTCGTACACTTTCAACACTGGCATTCCGGAGATCGGAGTTCCCGAAACAGTGTTCGCAGCTGGATTCACCACATCACACGCACCAATCACCAGGCCAACGTCCGTGGTGCGGAACTCCTCGTTGATGGCATCCATCTCGAAGAGCTTCTCGTACGGCACGCCAGCCTCGGCAAGAAGCACGTTCATGTGACCCGGCATCCGTCCCGCTACAGGGTGTATCGCAAATCGAACACGTGCTCCTCGCGCCTCCAGGGCTTGGGCGAGTTCCCATACCTTGAACTGAGCTTGAGACACCGCCATACCGTAGCCGGGCACGATGATAATTTCAGTGGCATTTCTGAGCACATCTACGGACAATGCGTTCGCATTCGCCTTGTCCGTACCCGTTCCTTCTCGCGATTTCCCCTCACCAATCTGATCAGGAGCCAGCTTCACGAAACCCAGGAACACGCTCAGGAGGCTCCTGTTCATGGCGCGGCACATCTTATGGCTCAGCAAGACGCCGGAAGCTCCCACCATCGCCCCTCCCGCAACCAGCAAGGCGTTCTCTGTGACGAAGCCACAGAAAGCCGCCGCCAATCCGGACGCAGCGTTCAGGAAGGTAATGACAACCGGCATGTCCGCACCACCGATGCGGATGGTAACTATCACTCCCAGAATGACGGCGACAGGCAACAGTATGAGGGTATAGAGCCACAACCCGCCCGGTTGCAGCACCGCTCCAACCGCCCAGTAAATAGCAAGCGCTCCCAGTACGACCACGGTCACCCACGAATGCTTGGGCAACATGACAGCCTGTTCATTCAGCACTCCGTGCAGCTTTCCTGAGGCTACCAGGCTCCCGCTCAACGTGAAGGAGCCCACAGCAACAGCGAGGCCGGTAACCCCAAAGGTGCTCACCGGAACAGCACCGGCTCCCAACGGGCCGGATGCCTCCCCAAGCGCGATAAGAGCGGACGCTGCTCCTCCGCATCCATTCAACAAGGCAACCAGCTGCGGCATCTGAATCATTTTCACCTGAATGGCCAGCGCCGCACCCACTACGCTGCCGATGGCCAGTGCAATCAACACCGATCCCACGGTGAGGAGTTGATTCTGTGCCATGACCAGTATGATTGCCGCAAGTATCGCAACTGCGGCGAGGATATTGCCCCAACGGGCGTAGCGAGGAGAACTCAGCAGTCGTATTCCACCCAGAACTGCCGCCGCAACGATAAGGTAGAGGAGAGTGACCGTAGTCAGTTGCATCTACGCCCTCCCTCTATTCTTTCTCTCTTTGAACATAGCGAGCATCCTTCCTGTGACGAGGAAACCACCCACCACGTTTATCATCGCGAGGGACATAGCCACCAAAGCCAGTGCAGTGCTGGAGGTCGTGACAGCAACGGCGGCAACGACCAGCGCTCCCAACACCGTGACACCCGATATCGCGTTGGTTCCGGACATAAGCGGGGTATGAAGGAGTGAGGGCACCTTGGTGATAGCCCAGTAGCCAAGCAAACCCGCAACGAAGAAGACAATCAATAGCATGTTGCACCCGTTTCTATTATTGTGGAACGCCTACTGCTCCTTACCCATGGACTTCAGCGTTCCATGGTGAAGGATCTCCCCTCCCATCGTAACCAGAGTACTGTTCACGATTTCATCCGACCGATCAATCGTGAGTCTTCCATCGCGCATCAAGGACTCAACGAAGCCGTACACGGTGCTTGCATACATAGCAGTCGAGTCCGTAGGAACGTAACCCGGCAGATTTGCTATTCCACTGATCAGTACGCCGTGCTCCCAGACTTCCTGATTGAAATTCGTGAGGCTGCAGTTGCCTCCCTGGTCCACTGACACGTCACAGATGATGGAGCCATTCCGCATACCTTTCACCATGTCATCCGTGATGAGCAAGGGGGCAGCTTCGCCAGGGACGAGCGCACCAGTAATGACGATATCGGCATCAATAATCAGAGGTGCGAGAGCCGCCCGCTCTTTCACGAGCCACTCTTCGGATAAAGCCTTGGCGTAGCCTCCGTCGCCCATGGCCAGTTCAGGCGGCACATCAAAACCACCTACTTTGCATCCGAGACTGGCAGCCTGCTCTCTCGCTTCGGCCCGGATATCCACTGCAGTGACAACAGCCCCGAGTCTCTTGGCCGTAGCTATAGCCTGCAGCCCCACAATTCCGGTCCCGATCACCAGCACCTTCGCCGGCGCGATCATGCCGATGGCTGTCATCGTCATAGGGATGAACCGTGAAAACCGGTCGGCAGCCATTATCACCGCCTTGTATCCAGCAACAGTGCTCATGGCCGTCAGTGCATCCATCTTCTGTGCACGCGTGATCCTCGGAATACAATCCATTGTCAGTGACGCAATGCCCCTGTCTCTCAGCTTGCACACAAGTTCGTGGTTAAGCGGCGACGCGGGATGCAGAAAACAGATG
>PWUO01000237.1 GCA_003562555.1 Dehalococcoidia bacterium | reverse complement strand
TGGTTGACTACGGGAAATACAGATACGAACAGCTGAAGAAGGAGAAACAGGGGCGCAAGAGCCAGAAGGGGCTGCTACGGGAAGTGCGGCTTCGACCGAAGATCGAGGAGCATGATCTTCAGGATAAGATCCGGAAGACGAGGGAGCTCCTTGAGGATGGCAACAAGGTCAAGATCACGGTGCGCTTCCGAGGCAGGGAGATCGTGTATCCCGAGCTCGGGTGGCAAGTGCTGAAACGGGTTGCCGAAGCGCTGAAGGATTGCGCCGTTGCCACGAGTCAGCCGTCCAAGGACGCGCGGAATATCGCGTTGACGCTTGCTCCTGTGGCCACCAAGAAGACCGAGGAGGCAAAGCAAGATGCCCAAGCTGAAGACTCATAAGGGAGCCAAGGGCCGGTTTCACGTGACCGGTACCGGTAAGATTCTGCGCGCCAAATGTG
Source organism: Dehalococcoidia bacterium (assembly GCA_003562555.1). Classification (GTDB taxonomy): domain Bacteria; phylum Chloroflexota; class Dehalococcoidia; order GIF9; family AB-539-J10; genus SKVJ01. The sequence continues at coordinate 12,417 of PWUO01000237.1, read as the reverse complement.
GTAAGAGCCATTTTCGTCGCAGGAAGGCCCCACGGACCAAGCGACTCTACGACCGTATGATAGCTACCTCAAGTGCTGATACGCCTCGCCTGCGCCGGTTGATGCCATACTCGTAGGCGACTTCCCCATCTGCAGCAATGAGGAGCCTGGTAGTTTGACCCCAAAGGGAGGATACTGTGCCCCGATCGACGAGTGGACGGGTGACTCGTAACCGTCATAAGAAAGTACTTTCATATACGAAAGGCCATCGTGGCTCCCGGCACCGCCTATTTCGCAGCGCCCACGAGTCAATGCTTCATGCGCTCGATTACGCGTACTGCCATCGGCGTGAACGCAAGGGCGATTTCCGCAGGCTGTGGATTACCCGGATCAATGCTGCTGCCCGTGCGAACGGTTGTTCGTACAGCGTCTTCATGAATGGACTCCGTGCGTCTGGGATCGCACTCAATCGCAAGATGCTTGCCGATATGGCGGTGCGTGAGCCCGAGGCATTTGCCCGGCTCGTTCAGTCAGTACGCGCAGGAGCTCAGGCGTAAAGGGCGAGGCAGCCAGGGATGCCGCAGGAACTGGACCAGCTTGAATCCACCGCGCTCTTGGAATTGAGTGCCGTCGAGACTCTCCCCCATCTGGAGGAGTGGCGTGTTCGTTATCTCGGCAAGAAGAGCGCGCTCACGTCTGCGCTCCGAGGGCTTGCTTCACTGCCAGCCGATCAACGGAAGGCTGTCGGCGCTCGTGCCAATTCGGTCAAAATCCGTCTCCAAACAGACTATGAAGCCAAACTGCATGCACTCTCACTCAGCGGCATAGACGAATCAATAGGTGGAGCATCCATCGACGTCACGCTGCCCGGTCGACCCGTACCCCTGGGTCGGCTCCATCCCATCACCCAGGTCATTCAGGAGATATGCTCGGTGTTCGCGCGCATGGGCTTCCAGGTGATCGACGGGCCCGAGGTTGAGAGAGACTACTACAATTTCGAGGCCCTTAACATCCCGCAGGATCATCCTGCACGCGACATGTTCGCAACTCTCTGGCTTGATTCAAAGGAGGATCGCGCGGCACGCCTCCTGCGTACCCACACATCTCCAATGCAGATTCGTATCATGGAGGAGCACAAACCGCCGCTACGGTTCGTAGTTCCGGGCAGGACGTACCGTTATGAGGCCACCGATGCGACACATGACTGGATGTTCCACCAGGTCGAAGGACTAGCGGTTGATACGGACATAACGCTCCGCGACCTTAAGGAGACCCTGTTCGAGTTCTGCCGAAGCGTCTTCGGTCGGGATACCGGAGTACGGTTTCGATGTGATTACTTCCCGTTCGTGGAACCTGGTGGTGAGGTTGCCATCGAGTGCTTTCAGTGCAAGGGTGGCGGTTGCCGCCTCTGCGGCAGTACCGGCTGGCTTGAGATCCTTGGGACGGGCATGGTGCATCCCGACGTGCTCGCACGTTGCGGCATCGACCCGTCGGTCTACTCAGGCTTCGCCTTTGGAATGGGTGTCGAGCGAATCACGATCCTTCGCTATGGAGTTGACGACATCAGGCATTTCTACTCAGGCGACTTCCGCTTCCTGAGACAGTTCTAGGCCTGGAGAATGCGTTATGCGAGTTCCTCTTAAGTGGCTGGCCGAATATGTTACCGGAGAATGGACAGCTGAGTATGTCGCTGAGCGTCTGACTCTTGCCGGCATCGAAGTCGGGTCTGTCGAACGTGTGGGCCAGTCCTGGGTTGGGGTTGACGTCGGTGTGGTCGTCGATGTCCAGGCACACCCAAATGCCGATCGCTTGCGCCTGGTTACGGTCGACTGTGGAACGTCGCCTTCCACCGTAGTGTGCGGGGCTCCCAACGTCGCAGCCGGCCAGAAGGTCGCCTTTGCACATGTTGGCGCACAGCTAATCGATGGATATTCCGGTAAGCCCGCCACCTTGAAGCCGGCCAAGATACGCGGCGTACTGTCCGAGGGAATGGTGTGTTCTGAGAAGGAACTCGGATTGTCCGACGACCATACCGCGACGATCGAACTGCCCCCCGACGCCCCGGTTGGGATGAGCCTGGCTGACTATATGGGCGACGTGATACTTGATCTTGAGCTTACACCGAACCGTCCGGATTGCCTGTCCATTGTCGGTGTTGCACGTGAAGTGGCTGCCCTGTGTGGTGGCACGTTGCAACTGTCCGATGTGACCTTCTCGTGCAGTGATGTTGCCGTAGAAGATCTGATCACTGTGTCCATTGAAGACGCAGACGATTGTCATCGGTATTGTGCGACGGTTGTGAAGAATATCACCCTCGGACCGTCGCCGTCGTGGATGCAGGCGCGTCTGAAGGCCTGTGGCATCCGGCCAATATCTAACGTGGTAGACATAACTAACTATGTCATGCTTGAGTACGGTCAGCCACTGCACGCGTTCGACTATGACATGCTTGCCGGCCGACAGATAGTGGTCCGCAGAGCCAGGGTAGGGGAGACGTTCCGAACCCTGGATGATGTCGAGCGCACCCTCAGCACCGACGTACTGATGATTGCTGATGGGGAGCGCGCGATCGGGGTCGGCGGTATCATGGGCGGCAGCAACACTGAGGTTTCCGCTGCAACGTCGACGGTACTGCTGGAAGCAGCGAACTTCAACCGCGCAGTTATCAGGCGCGGTTGTGCAGTGCTCGGCTTGCGAACTGAGGCATCGCTGAGGTTTGATAAGGGACTCCACCCGGACCTCGCGCTTGTGGCTGTAACGCGCGCGACGCAGCTTATGGTGGAGATCTGTGGTGGTACGGCGGCAGGCGGCGTCTACGATGCGTATCCGCTGCCAGTACCCCAACGTGAGGTGTCTTTGCCATCCGGAGAGGTCCAAAGACTTTCCGGCATGGATGTTCCCGCCGGGGACACAGTCCACGTGCTTGAGTCTCTTGGATTCACGCGAACCTGTGGCGATGACTCCTCGACGTCTTTCCTTGTGCCATACTGGCGAGGCGATGTGATCGGCCCTGCCGACCTCGTCGAGGATGTAATACGCGTTCTTGGGTACGATCATATCCCGGTCGGGACACCTCGATTCACGACCGCGGCAGTTACGGTTCCTGCGGACCTGTGGGACTTCAAGGCGAGACTACGCAATGTCATGGCCGGGGCCGGCTTTCAGGAACTTCTTACCTACTCGCTTACGAGTCGTGATCGACTGGCCCTGCTCTCGCCGCAGGGTATGTTGTCTGAAGAACCACTCGCGATCGCCAACCCGATGACTCGTGAGTTCGCATGTCTGCGTACAAGTCTACGAGCAAGCCTGCTCGATGTTCTTTCGCGAAACCGCAGACGTGAGCAGGCTCCCGTCCGAATGTTCGAACTCAGCCGCGTATACCTCTCTCGAGGCGAGGAGCTTCCGGACGAGAGGGAGACACTCTGTGCCATCATATCCGGATCACGAGAGGAAGCGTCCTGGCACCATGGCGACCGTGAGGCCGACTTCTATGACGCGAAGGGTGTAGTGGAGTACCTGCTCGCGACGTATGGTGTGGTTGCCCGGTTTGCGCCCGGCGACGACGCGGGCCTGTTTCCTGGGCGTCGGGCCGATGTGCTGATTGACGGAGAGCGACTCGGCCTCGTTGGCCAGATTCATCCTGCCGTGGCGCGAGCCTTCGAGGTGGACCCAAACGTACTGGTAGTTGAGATCGACGTTGCCCTGCTCATGGCCCACTCCCAAGATGTCGTGGAGTACCAACCACTGTCCCGGTTCCCCTACTCCGAGCGTGACCTCGCGATAGTTGTAGATCATGACGTGGCGTACGAACGCGTGGCGGAGGTTGTGGAAGGGTTCGGACTTGTGGCCCACGCGCGGCTCTTCGACGTGTACACTGGCGAACAGATTCCTCAAGGGAAGAAGTCGTTCGCTATCAGCTTGCTGTTCCAGGCACCAGACCGCACGCTCACCGATGAAGAGGTAAACAAGGTACAGCACAAACTGCTGTCACGACTCGAATCAGCCGTTGGCGCAACCCTCCGCAGTTAGCGCCTGGTGCACCATTCCGACTACCGCCGCCGCCGCCTCATCCACAGGTATGAGGATAGGATCCTTCTCGTTTCTCCATTTGGCCTCGACGGATCCGCCTGCGAGAGTCCGCGGACTCACCGTCACTCGAAGAGGCACTCCGATCAGATCGGCATCGTTGAACTTCACTCCAGGCGATGCCGGCCGGTCGTCAAGAATCACTTCGAGTCCGCGCGAAAGCAAGGACTGGTAGAGATTGTCGGCAACGATCTCGACATCACCCTTGTCGGGATTCAGCGTGCAGATATGAACCTGGTACGGGGCAACTTGGATGGGCCAGATGATGCCCTTGTCATCGTGAGCGTACTCGACTATTGCGGCAAGCAGCCTGCCTATGCCGATCCCGTAGCAGCCCATTACCGGCGGTCTCGAGACACCGCGCTCATCGAGGAAGGCGGCATTCAGTCTGTCGCTCAGGAATGTGCCGAGCTTGAATATGTGGCCCACCTCGATTCCTCGCTCGCTTTGGAGCGTTCCGTCGCACAAGGGACACGTGTCGCCTTCTCGGGCGAGTGCAATGTCTGCAACGGACTCGGCCGTGAAGTCGCGGCCATAGTTCGCGTTCAGCAGGTGAAAGCCGCCCTTGTTGGCTCCCGCCACGAGATTGCGCATCGATGGCACCGAATCGTCCGCGACGATGCGTACACTGCTCAGACCAATTGGAGATCCGAAACCCGGCACAATACCTGCGGCTGCAGCTTCCTCTTCATCCGCCAGTCTGAGAGCGCTGCACTTGAGCGCTCGCTGCAACTTCACCTCGTTGACCTCAAGGTCACCCCGGATGACGGCTACCACCAAGCTGTCATCGGCAACATAGAACACCGCCTTGAGAGTATCATGCGTCGGCATGCCCAGAAACGCGGCGACCTCTTCAATGGTTCGACTTTCGGGGGTGGCCACCTCGGTGAGGGCACGCATCTCTTTGTTACTCGATGCCCCGCCGCTCTTGAGTTCCTTGTTGCTGCGTGCCTTCTCCAAGTTCGAGGCATAGCCACAGGATTCGCAGTGGACGACGATATCCTCCCCCGTGGGGGTGAGAACCATGAACTCGTGGGAGGCCTTGCCGCCGATGGCTCCGCTGTCCGCCTCAACCATGACCGCAGGGAGACCGAGGCGGTGATATACGGCCGCGTACGCGTGTGCCATTGTCTGATAGGTCGCGTCCAGACCGTCCTCATCGACATCGAAACTGTACATGTCCTTCATGATGAACTCGCGCACCCGGAGGAGGCCACCACGCGGGCGCGGTTCATCCCGGAACTTGGTCTGTATCTGATATGGCATCAGCGGCATGTCGCGATAGCTTTGCACGTAACGACGTGCGAGATCCGTGATCACTTCCTCATGCGTTGGCCCGAGCACCAAACGGTGTTCCTTCCTGTCCGTAAGAGTGAACAACGATTCGCCAAATGATACGTAACGTCCCGAGGCTTCCCAGAGCTCGAACGGCTGGAGCGTGGGCATGAGGAGTTCCTGTCCGCCGGCACGGTCCATCTCTTCCCTGACCACCTGCTCGATGCGGCGCAGGACACGCCATCCAAGCGGGAGGTATGAGTAGACGCCGGCAGCTCCCTGGCAGATCATGCCGGCCTTAACAAGGAGCTGGTGGCTGACGCTCTCCGCGTCGGCAGGAGTCTCGCGGGTGGTTCGCCCGAAGAGCCTTGAGAGTTTCATATGTTACCTCGCGTTCCAATCTGCTGCCCCGCTGCGCGCCGACAGCAGGAGGTCGATTTCACGAATGATCGCATCGTATGCATTGTCAGATGACACGGAATGGATGAACGCTCCAGACCGATAAACCAGTACCTTATCCTCACCCCCTGCGATGCCGACGTCCGCGTGCTCACACTCGCCCGGCCCATTCACCACACAGCCCATAATGGCCACTCGAATAGGTTCCTTCACCGTACGGAGCCTCTCCGATACGCGCGTGGCGAGGGAGCTTACATCCAGAGTGGTCCGGCCGCATGTCGGGCAGCTGATGACGGACGCACCCTGAGACAGCAACCCGAGCGATCTGAGAATTTCGTTGCCGGCGTCAACCTCGAGCAGAGGATCCCCGCTCAGCGAGACCCGAATGGTGTCCCCGATGCCCATCTGCAGCAGTATGCCGATACCGAGTGAATTCCTGATGGCTCCGCAGATAGGAGGTCCAGCCTCAGTGACGCCCAGATGAAGAGGATAGGGGATACGGTCAGCGATAAGGCGGTACGCATCGACAGTTGTCAGCACGTCCGAGGCCTTCAGCGAGACCTTGATGAGGCGAAAGTCCATGGCCTCCAGCATCCGAACCTGGTCCAGTGCCAGGGCAACCATCCGTTCCGCCAGTGGCTGATCCGGCCGATAGTCTCGAGGCAGGCTACCCGCGTTGACTCCTATACGGATCGGGATGTTTCTTTGACCAGCGTGGGAGACCACGGTGCGCAGGTGCTCTGCACGACTGATATTGCCCGGGTTAATCCGTAGGCCGTCGACTCCGGAGCCAATCGCAGCGATTGCGAGACGATGATCGAAGTGAATGTCGGCCACGATTGGGACGGGTGAGTTGTGCCGAATCGCTTTGAGGGCAGTGGCAGCTTCAAGGTCCGGCACTGCAAGTCGCACGATGTGACATCCTGCTTCCGCGAGGGCCCGTACCTGTCTCATCGTGGCGCTGATATCCCGCGTATCGGTCTTGGTCATCGACTGCACGGTGATGGGTGCGTCGCCCCCGACGGTGACGTTGCCGATCATAACCGGTGTTGATTGCCGGCGCTTGCTCACAGTCCGAAACCCCTGCCTTCGATCAGACGCAGTAGGTCACTGGTCGTAATCAGTATCACAAGTGTGATTAACAGTGCGGTCCCACCAGCGTATGCGAAGCGGAGCGCACGTTCCGACAGTGGTCTGCCGCGGCGGACTGCCTCGACGAGGGCGACGAGAATGCCACCACCGTCAAGAGGGGGTATAGGAATGAGGTTGAACAGTGCGATGCCGATACTGATAAGGCCGGCGATGAAGATCAGATTCGTAGGGCCAAACGTCCGCACAGCCTCTACAGTGAGCTGTCCGGCACCGATGGGGCCGACGAATGCAAGTGAGGGATCTTCCTGCATCAATGGGAGCGACGCTACAATTAGTGCCGGCATGGAGACTATATACGTGGCGCTCGTCAGCACGGCAGTGCCGGGCGACGTTGGTAACCGTTCTATTCTCGTATTCGGGGCCCACTGCAGGTCAATCCCAAGGCTTCCAGATTGGACCTGGGAACCTGTCAGTTCCACGGTGTAGGCACCTTCGTCGCTCAGCATTGTGACGACAACGGTGCTCTCTAGGTCCACCCTGGAGAGCCTCTCGGTCAGATCGGCCTGATTGATGACCGTCGCGCCGTCGACGCCAAGGAGCGAGTCGCCCTCTGCGATTTCCACGGCCGCCGGTGATCCGGGTTCTACGGACGTCACGATGTTTCGCGCCAGCGTGATACCGATGATGTTCCGCCCGAGCGACTCGGAGTACTCGGGGATCACGGTGACTGGGAACCGGGTTGTATCTCTCAATACCTCAATCTCTATAGAGTCTCCGGGGGACACGGCCATGGCGGCCTGCAGATCGTTCCACGTTCGTACAGCGCGGTCGTTTGCGGTGACGATGACGTCGCCTCGCTCCAATCCTGCAACATGCGCCGCTGAGTCTTCCTGTACCTGGTACACGAGGACTCCGTCGCTGACGATCGCTGCACGCGGCAGGGCGAAGAACACACTGAGAAGGACGAAGGCGAGGAGGATGTTGGCCATCGGACCTGCTGCGTACACGAACAGCCGCCGCCACGGTCCTTGCGCCGCGAGGCTGCCCTCCACAGTGCGGTCGTTCTCTCCCTTGCTCTTCACGAACGCGCCGATTGGCAGCGCGTTGATCGAGTAGAGCGTACCCTTCCACATACGGCCGAACAGCCGAGGGGGGAATCCGATGCCGAACTCCTCAACGGCGACTCCGATACGCTTTGACGCGATGAAGTGCCCGAACTCATGCACGAGGATTACCACGAACAGTGATACTATGAAGAGCAGTATCGTCTCAATCATGTCTATGTCTCCGATCCGGAGGAGATTGTTCCGTAACGATCATGAACGTAACGTCGGGCCCACTCGTCTGCAGCCAGGATACTGTCAAGATCTGAGGCATCGCCGGGTTCATGAGCATCAAGTGCCGAATCGACCATTCGAGCAATGTCCTGGAATCCGATCGTGCCGTGCAGGAACAGCTCCACGGCCGCTTCATCCGCTCCGCAGAGCACGGCGGGATAGGTCCGGGCTGCCTTTCCTGCGTCGCGTGCCAGCTTCAGACACGGAAACCGGTCGGAATCAGCAGGTTCGAAGCTGAGCGTCCGCGCCATGTCCCACGGCAGTGGTGACGCGGCACCCGCAACGCGGTCGGGGTAGGTGAGTGCGTACTGGATTGATAGCGCCATGTCCGGCATACTGAGTTGGGCCTTGACCGATCCGTCGATGAACTCCACCATAGAGTGCACGAGGCATTCTCGATGAATCAGCACATCGATCTGGTCGTAGGGCATCTCGAACAGCCAGCGGGCCTCGATGATTTCGAGCCCCTTGTTCATCATGGTGGCGGAGTCTATTGTGATCTTTGATCCCATTGACCAAACCGGATGCGCCAGTGCCTCGTCCGCGGTCACCTGGTCCAGCTGACCAGAGGAGTAGTCGAAGAACGGGCCGCCTGATGCGGTGAGAATGATACGGTGTGGAGGGGGCTCGCCACGTATGCACTGCCAGATCGCGCTGTGCTCGCTGTCGACTGGGATCAGCTCTGCTCCTGAACGGCTGGCCGTCTCCATCACCTGGGCACCGGCCATCACCAGTACCTCCTTGTTGGCCAGTGCGACTCGTTTCCCGTGGCGAAGGGCGGCGAGGGTAGGCTTGAGGCCGACATGGCCTCCCGTTGCAACGACGACGGCGTCTACGTGCTCGTCAGTGACGATCTCCTCCAGTGTCGTCTGACAGGAGCCAGCGCTACTTAGCTCGAAGGGTACCACCGAGTGATACATCCGTGGCCTGAACTCCTCGATCTGACGTGAAAGAAGGCGTGTGTTCCAGCCCCCTGCCAGGGCGACAATCTCCACACGATCGCGCAGGTGCCGTGCCACCCGGAGTGTCTGTGTTCCGATCGAGCCGGTGCTGCCAAGCAGTGCAACTCTGGTCAAATGGCCATCCACAACGAGACGTAGTATAGCATCGGGCCGACGAACAACAGGCTATCGAAGCGGTCCAGCATGCCACCATGTCCGGGAAGCACAACACCTGCATCCTTTGCGCCCACGCTGCGCTTAAGTGCGGACTCGACGAGATCACCCACCAGGGCTGCAAGCACCACGAAGAAAGTGATAGCCACCGTCAGTGATATGGTGAAGGGAAACGATCCCGATGCGGCTATCAGTGCCATCCTCACGAGAAGGCCGATCACCACTGTTGCGGCCAGCCCACCCGCAGCACCTTCCCACGTCTTGGCTGCGCTGATGCGTGGAGCCACGTGGTGGCGTCCGAAGGCGCGACCGGAGAAGTAAGCGAAACTATCATATGCGAACGTCGCGATCACCCCGAACAGCACAAGGTCCCTTCCGCCAGGCAGCAGATACAGCGCACCCCAGTGGCCAAACAGCCACCCGACGTACAGTGCACCCGCAATCATCCAGGACCACTGCGTGAACGTACGATTTCTGTGCGTGTGCGGCAGCAGGAGCACGAGCGCCACAATCAGCGGCACAGTAATGGCGAGGTTCTGTAGCGAGGACGACGGAATGAGTATGTGTCGCGTGGCCAGAATCACGGCCCACAGAGTGGCGACCACTGCAAGAGGATCACGTCGGGACGAACCCGGCGCAAGTTTGCAGATCTCCAGCGTGCATACTGCCGCGACAACGGCGAGGAAGATGCTGAACGGGTGGGGTCCAAGGAGTATGGCGAGAAGAACGAGAGGCAGGCCTACGGCCGTCGTGAGCAACCTGAGACCAAGCACGAAGCAATTGTAGCAGACACAGAGTCGGAGACAGCGAGTCCCTCCACAGGGATGAAGGGTTACAGCTCTTTGATCTCCCTCTCTTTCGCCTGTCCGGTCTCGTTAGTCTTGGTGACGAAAAGGTCGGTCACGTCCTCGATCTTCTTCAGCGTGCCGTCCATCTCGTCTTTGGAGATCTCCTTGTCCTTCTCCATCTGCTTGACCTTGGATATGTAGTCACGCCTGATATTCCTCAGGGCGACCTTGCGTTCCTCAACGCGCTTGCCGACCAGCTTCGCAAGTTCGATGCGGCGTTCCTCAGTCAGCGGTGGGATGGCGAGGCGGATAATGTTGCCATCGTTGGATGGGTTCAGCCCCAGGTTGGCCTTGAGCAGCGCTTTCTCTACGGCCCTTAGAGCACTTCGATCCCAGGGTTGGATGGTAATCATCGCGGGTTCAGGGACCGCAATGTTGGCTAACTGCTTCAGGGGGAGATTGCTGCCGTGATACTCGACGAGCACGTCCTCAACGAGGGCGGGGCTCGCACGACCAGTCCTGATGGACGCCAGTTCGTGCGACAGTCCATCGACACACTTCTGCATGTCAGCCGTTGCACCCTTGAGGACTTCGCTCACCATGAGTGCGCCTCCCCTTCGCCGCACGACTGGCGCAGAATGCTAGCAGCCAACCTCGATGCGGGCGAACTTGCCGATGCGGATATTCTCACCAGTCTTGGCGATTGACTCGGTAATAACTTCAGCCACAGTCCTGGAAGGATCTCGAACGAAGGGCTGCGCCAGCAGGCACACATCCTCAGCGGAGGAATTGGAATCGGCCGGAAGGTCCTCCTGGGAGAGGTAGACAGGGCTGGCCGCTACAACATGCATGGCTATGTCATATGCCAGGCGTCTAAAGTCATCAGTGCGCGCCACGAAATCGGTCTCGCAGTTGAGCTCAAGGAGGGCGCCAACGCGATTGTTGTGATGCAGGTACGATACGACCACGCCCTCACCAACCGCGCGAGTGGCACGCTTCTCAGCCATCGCGAAGCCCTTCTGGCGAAGAGCCTCAATGGCTCCCTTCACATCACCGCTGCACTGCTCAAGCGCCTTCTTGCAATCGAGCATGCCCGCGCTCGTCTGGGCGCGAACTTCTTTAACCGCATCTACGGATATGTCCATAAGTGAACCCCACTAACTTTCGTCGGGATTGAAGGAGTAGGAGCGAAGCATCTCAATAGGCTCCTCGGACTCTTTCATGGAAGCCGTGTCTGTGTCTTCGATCTGCTCGGCAGCGAACATTCCTCTGCCCTCGATCACCGCATCCGCGATCTTGCTGCAGATGAGCCGAATGGCCTTAATTGCATCATCGTTGGCCGGAATCAGGTAGTCGATCAGGTCGGGGTTCACGTTGGTATCGGCGATAGCGACCACGGGAATGCCAACCTTCCTGGCCTCAGCGAGCGCGATCTTGTCCTTCAACGGGTCGGAGATGAAGAGGGCCCCCGGGAAGGAAGTCATCTCCTTGAACCCACCCATCTGGCCGTTGAGATGCTCGATCTTCTTCTCCAACTTGGAGCGTTCCTTCTTGGACAGAAGATCAAGTTCACCCTTGTCCCTGCGGTCCTCAAGGCGTACGAGATAGTCGATCCTTGCCTGAATATTACCGAAGTTGGTGAGCATCCCACCAAGCCAACGCTGACTGACGTAGAACATCTCGCACCGCGTCGCTTCCTCTTCAATGACCTGCTGCGCCTGGCGTTTGGTGCCCACGAACAGAATGGACTTGCCGTGGGAAGCAACGTCACGCACGAACTCGCACGCCGTCATGAGCATCTGTACGGTCTGTTCGAGGTCTATGATGTGGATGCCGTTGCGCTGCGCGAAGATATAGCGCCGCATCTTTGGGTGCCAGTAGCTCGTGTGGTGTCCGAAGTGGGCGCCTGCTTCAAGTAAGCCTTTTACTGATGGATTCTCCATACGTTGTCTTATCCTGTGAGATGATTCGGGAATTGGGCCAAACTTGTGTAATGTACCACAGTCCGTACGTGGCGCGCAACATCACCGCGGGTTCTACTACGGGTGGCAGAGGTCTGCAGAAGCAATGCTTTGACCCAGTTCGAGCTGTGACGTTCCAAGCTTCACATGCTGAGAACTTCAGCCGTGACCCGGTCCTGCTGGCGTCCCTGGAGGGATTCGAACCCACGACCCGCTGCTTAGAAGGCACCTCCCAAAGCTGATTTTGTAAACTGTTTACAGCCTCTTTCAGGTGATCTGGCACCCTTCTCTGTCCTGATATCAGCAACGAGAGGTACGATTTTGAGATACCTAATTGTCGTGCTACCTCTGTTTGACTGGCCTTCTTCATTTTCAGCTCCCCTCG
>PWUO01000228.1 GCA_003562555.1 Dehalococcoidia bacterium | reverse complement strand
CTCCCGATCGGTAAATCGTATGCTGTCTGCCCTTAGATCCTACTTGAAATACCTTATCGACATGGATCACCCGTGCCCGCTGCCTCCAGAGGCGGTGCAGCTTGCCAAGACCACGCGAAAGCACCCGCAGGTGGCTGAGCTTGATGCACTGACTGCTCTTGTTGAGTCGCCAAGCCACTTCGAGTCCAACCCGCGTATCGCACTTCGTAACCGTGCGATGCTCGAGATACTACTTGCAACCGGACTTCGAATCTCCGAGATGTGTAACTTGAATCGTACCCAAATCGATGAGTCAGGCCGGATCTTCATTACGGGCAAGGGTCGGAAACAGCGATTTGTGTATCTTACGGACCGGGCCCGGCATCACCTTCAGCGGTATCTCGCGATCCGTGAAGACAACGCGCCTGCTCTGTTCATTCCCTATTCAGGTCGCCACGTGGACAATCCGAAGCGAAGAATATCCACCAACTATGTACAGGAGCGTATCAAGCATTATCGTGAGAAGCTGAGGATCAATGTACCTACCTCCGCACACTCGCTCCGACATGGCTTTGCCACGTACTTAGCGGAAGAAGGCGCGAATCCCGCTGCGCTGCAGATACTCCTTGGACATGAGTCACTCGACACGACGACCAGGTACGTTCATGCTTCCGATCGATACGCGGAGGAGACGCACAGGAAGTACCATCCGAGAGCGAAAGCGTGACCCTGTACTTACGTGCAACGCAGATACGGTATGGTGGGCCCGGCAGGATTCGAACCTACGACCAACCGGTTATGAGCCGGCCGCTCTGCCGCTGAGCTACGGGCCCCCGCATTCTGAGGGGCGGAGAAACGATTGAATGAGCATCGAATGATACAACGGTCACGAAGCCACGCGCAACACGAGGTGGTTTGCTTTCCGGCTGGCGAGAGAACGATTATGTCCACTACACTCTCCGCCGCTAGGGCCATTAAGGCGATCGATCTTGATCAGTCGAGCGGCCGCCTCAATTCATGCAGTGCGTAATATGCACCCAGCGTCCGCACCCTGTCGCGTCTCATCCTATGGGAAGTAGTCCTCGTTGCGCCGGTACGTCGGTCCCGTATCGCGATGGTAATCTCGTCCATTTCAGGCTCTTCACCGGCCAGTCTGATTCCACACACTCCCAGCGCAATATCAGGCTTGAACAGTTCTTCCACCTGTTCAGCCAGTGCCGGCGCAGTCAGGGGATGGACGTGTGCCACAGGAATCAGGGAACCGAGAAACCAGCCTTCGTTCCCTGGTACAGCCGTAAGCAGCGCGCTGAGCCTGCCTCCAGTGATCGTCTCGCCCAGGGCCAGTGTCAGTCCATGCGACCTCAGCAGGGCTGCAATCACCGACTCTTGAGTTTCCTCGTCAGAGCCCCAGATGAACCCTCCAAGGATATCGCGCACCTGTGTTTCGATCGACGCGATGGAGGTCCATGCCGCCTCGTCGTTGCGTGCCTTCGCAGTAATTCGCACGTAGATTCCATCCTGCTTGGCGTAGACCGCGACGGTGGGATTGGCTGCCGGCGTAAGTGTCTTCAAAAGTACGTCGACACGCGATTCCGAGATGTCGAACAACTTGAGCGTACGAGATCGTATAACGGCGTCACGACGAAGCCTGGGCTCGATCTCTTCCTCCCACATACGGTGGAGCTCGCCGGGTGGGCCCGGCATAGCGATGATGTGACGTGTGCCAGTACTAATACACCAGCCCGGCGCGGTACCGCGGCGGTTGGGTATGGCGCGGGCGGAGGGAATAAGGGAGGCCTGTTTCAAGTTGTTCGGCGTCATCTCCATGCGCCGAAGCTCAAAGAAGCGACGAAGCTCATCGGCCAGTTTCTCATTCACAACCGGTGTCTCATGGAGAAGTGCCGCGATAGCTTCCCGCGTCAGATCGTCGTCCGTTGGACCGAGGCCTCCGGTCGTAAGGATCAGGTCAGAGCGGCCCATCGCACGGCGCAGGCAGTCCAGCAGTCGCTCCAGATTGTCCCCGACCGAGGTGCTGAAATGCAGGTCGATGCCAAGCGCAGCGAGTCGTTGAGCGAGATACTGGGTGTTGGTATCCGCGATGTCGCCGAGGAGCAATTCGCTGCCGACACAGATAATTTCGGCGCGCATACCAGCTGTAGTGCCTCCCGCTCAACTGTCGCGAATCGAATACTGCCGGTGTACGCCGCTACACGGCATGGCTATCCCGCCTCTCTACACCCGGGACGCACTTGCGACCGGACGGTCGCTGTCGCTCAGGGGGCCACGTCCCTGCTGACAGTACCGTATAATCTCGGCGAAATTCTGGATTCTCGTAAGGTTCGCGGATTCCATGATGCCGTCAAACGTGACATTGATCCACGGCTTCTGGTACATGGAGCTGAACTTCTCCGACATCGCGGCGACGATGCCGCCCGGCATACACCCATGAGGCATCACCGAGATGACCCCTGCGAAATGCGGGCTCTCCATCCATTCAACGCCACTACCAATACTGAGCACTGCCTCACTGCCGCACTTCGATGACAGCCACTGTCGCGAGTAATGCAGAAGATGCTTCGTTGGGGGATCCTGTTCTACGAAGCCGCCACAAAGTCCCTCTATCGAACGTTCCGTGTGCTGCTGGTACGCCTCCATGACGTAGTTGACGACCAGCCTGCGGATACTGCGATCTTTGATGGCGTCCTCGACGTTTCTTCTGGCCACGTACTTCATCCACTCCGCCATTGGCGAGACGATAACCTCAAGCCCTGCGTCCTCACAGCAGCGCACGAGGTTCGCATTAGAGAAATCGTTGGACCTCAGGAAAATCTCGCCGTTAATGCCGACCATGGGTCTTCGCGGCAAGGCAGGATCGATGAGGGACTTGAATTCGGATGTTGCCTCACTCAAGAGGTCCCTGTACGGACGGCGTTCTTCAAGCCGAACCTTGATGGCGTCGGCATAGTGTCTGAACAATCGATCCGTGGATCCACGGTCCTTTTCGTATGGACGCGTGCGCCACACCATTTTCTGGAGAACATCAAGAGCGACACAGGCCTTCCACGTATCCTGCACGAACTTGAGAAGTTCAAACCTGGACCCGATCTGCATGTCGCGGTAGCCGTTGTTGGAGACGCTGGCGAGCATGGGCATATCTATGCCCAGGTCCTGGAAGACACGAAGCTGCTCTCCCGCATAGTGCCCGAGCCTGCACGGGCCGTAAGCACTGGCCATGAATGCGGCCGACTTGGTTGGCTCATGTCCGTTCTCGTAGTAGTGCTGCAGGAATCCGCCGAGGGTAACTCTGAACGGAAGGCATTCGACGCCTGAGGTGACCTTGTCGGCATACTGCAGCACCCTGGCGTCCGGCTCAGGTAGCACCTCAGCGTTCACGCCGTACCCCTGCATCGCCGAGGCGATTATCTCGGCGTGAGGCGACATATACGGGATGAG
>PWUO01000098.1 GCA_003562555.1 Dehalococcoidia bacterium | reverse complement strand
GCCTCGAAACCCTGAGCCTGCACACCCTCGCCCACAACGAGAACATGGACATCCCCACCCCCTGAACCGACACGAAAACCCGGCCACCACACCCCCCAACCCGGATTTTGCGACAGCCTGATGGATGTGGTTTCTGGGGGGATGTCGGCCCGGGCGGGGATGTGCTTTGCCGCAGAACAGCGGCAGACACAATTCAGGGAGATTGGCTGATGTGCCTGGTAGGCGGTGCTCGTTGGGTCCTGGAACAGGCCTACACAGCCCCGCTACGTGGTCGGCGCTACCCCAGCACCGACCCGGCTACCTCCCGGAAATCCAGGTCAGAGGCGACCGGACTCCACACTTGATCGGAGTGCCGAGGTGACTCCACCACTCGCTAGCCCCGAATGGCGCTGTCGGGGTTCTGACGCTCCACTTGGAGCCAGCTAGGGCCTGACGGCGTTCCCGGATGCGCCACTACTCCGGTTAGTTGGAGAGACCCGAAAGTCGAAATCGCCGAGTACTTAGTGACGGAAACAAACAGCCTCGCGATGGATCTGGCGGTGAAACCCTTGTCACCGACGCCGGCGGACCAGTGAAAACAGTGATCTGAAAACCTTGCGGGGCGCTCTGAAGAACAACCGGTACCAAAGGGTGTGTCCGTGATTTGCAGCGAGCCACTGCCAACGAATCCTGAGCCGTCCGATCAGCGATGGCTTGTACAGTTCGTTCGTGCCGAAGGCGATTGCTGGCTTGCCGCTCAACTGGGCGATCTCGTTCGCCAAACGGGCATCGGACTCCACGAATACCGAGGCTCCGGTGGCCCGAAAGGCTTCGGCCTTGAATTTGGCCTGTTTGCCTTGCCGAGCTTCAGGTGTGGGATAGTCCATCATCAATAGCTGACCGTATTGCACACCATGCTTCGCTAACCATGCCTCGGTCTCTGGGCGGTATTTCTCAAGGCGCGCAGTCACCAGCGCACCGACAAATACGGTCGGCACCATCAACGGTTGAGCTGCCTCGAGGAAGGTACGATACCGCGCTCCGTCATCATCTTCTTCGGCCGTAGGATCGACACACAGCACGCCGTCGATATCAACACAGGCATGCTGCAGCATTGCACTATGGATGAAGGACCATTCAAAAACCATCGGTCTCGGCACAACTTCCAAGACGATGTCCGCGGCCTCCGGACGGTCGGGGAAGGCGTAGACGACCAGATAGGTCATCCGGCCTGCGATACCCGCATTGGCTAACCGCTCTTTGACCTTCGCGAGTTCGGTCCCCTTCGAGATACAGTCATCGACTACGAGGACATGCGGTTCGTCCGCGTTCATTCGACTCGACGAATCGCCGCGCAATGGCCGCTTCCCGGTCTCGAAGCGTCGACCTTCGCAGAGTCCCTCGATGTCCGTCAGTGGCAGATTCAAGTGGAGCGAGACGAGCGTGGCGGCGAGCAGGCCACTACGTGGCACACCTGCCACGAGGTCGATCGAGGCTGGGACGCTACTCAGGTTCTGCACGATCGTTCGGTTCATGTCAGCTACCGTTCGGACATTCATCGAGCAAGACCCCCTTCCGACCCAGGTCCGATGCTCGGCGTTGCACCGTCCGTCGATTTCTCACTTGCGGGGCAGAATTGATCTGTGAGGCGGCGCAGATCATGTATGTCGTGCAACGCAGCGAAGTTCTCTCTCAGGATGCTCACATCCCAATCCCACCATCGCGTTGACATGAGGAACTCGATGTCGGACTCCTCGAAACGGTAGCGTCGCACCGTCGCAGGCACTCCAGTTACAATGGCATACGGCGGGACATCCTTCGTGACAACTGCTCCAGCACCGACTATTGCACCATCGCCAATCACAATGCCGCCCTTGACGATGGCTCCTGCTCCGATCCAGACGTCGTTTCCGATGGTAGTGGGAGTCATTTCGGATCGCAGATCTCGGTCCGCGAAGTCGAAACCGCGCGAGAGATCGCGTCGATAGAAGACCGGGTGGCTCGATGCCGCGACGGCCGAGGGATGCTCGGCCAGTCCGATCTGGCAGCCAGGCGCGATTGCCGTGAACTTACCGACATGCGTCAGGCTGATGCGACAATTTGCCTCAACATAAGACCAGTCGCCCAAGGATGATTGCGTCAAATAGATCGGCGTCCTGATACGACAATGAGCGCCGAAAGTTGTGGCGACCACTGTACGGGGATTCTCCTCAGAGGCGAGAACGCCATCTCGTGCCATTCGTAAGCGAAACGCTCTCGCCTCCCTCGCTTCGTGCCCCAGACGCAGACGTCGTCGGAGCCTACCGAGATTCCGTCGGACCATGGGCCTCACCTGTCGGAGAATCGACACGGCGTCAGGCTACCAGTCTCAGGGGTCTGGACTTGGCGGTCACGGATGGCTGGTTGCTCGGACAGGTTCGACTCGGTCAGATCGAACAGTAGCCCAACCAACGTCTCGCGCAAAAGCGAGCCCTTCTAGTCGCAGAGAGTAGTAGGTCAATCCGAAGACCTTGCCTAACTGACTAACGATGACGTTCGCCTTTTGCAGCTGTGGTCGGCGAGGCTCCAAGAACGAGACGCGGTCGCCGCGAGCATGTCGAGGCCAAGTCAAACGAGGCCACCAAGTACCGGCCGCAAATCGAGAAATAGGACCTCAGCAGTGCGCTCGTCGCTGCGGATGCGATTGTCACGAAGACGACACATCGCGTTGCACCGTAGAAGTCCGTCCATGTCCGTAGACCAGTTAGAGTCCGGTCATAAGGGGGGCTCAGATGTCGCCGGGCTGGGCGTGGCCGATCGGCACGGTAAGGGCTCTCCGCAGAATAGAGTGGTTGTTAGGGGTGTGGGTTGTAGGCTGCAGTTATGGAGGTCACCGAGGCGGGGTTGGCGAAGGTGTTCTCCACGGTGTTGCCGCTGTTGGATGAGCGTCAGCGGCGGGTGCTGGTGGGAGCCCATGCGCAGGCGCTCTGGGCGGCGCCCGGATCCGGATGAACACCCGACGCCCCGGTGCTGTTGAGGGCCGGCCGTGCTTGAGATAGCTGGCCAGCGCCGTGCCGACATCATCGGGAAGGGGCAGCCGTTCATGACGTTGCCCCTTGCCGCGCACCACAAGCTCACCTGCCCGCCAGTCGATGTCGTCCAACTCAAGGCCAGCGACCTCACCAGCTCGCAGGCCGAGCCGGGCCAGCAGCAGCAGGATCGATAGAGCCCGCCGGCCCGACACCGTCTGCTGATCGCAGGCCGCCAACAGCCTGGAGACCTCGTCGGGTGACAGTCCCTGGGGCAGTCTCGCCAGCCGCCAGGACGCGGCCGTGGGAACAGCAGCAACCAGAGGTAAGTATTCGGTGAACCCGTTGGTGTGGGGGCTGGTGGCTGGGTCGGTCGGGGGTGCTGGACACATCGAGGTTCATCCGCTTTGCTTGGGGCATGGAGATCTACGAGGATGTGGCGGGGG
>PWUO01000033.1 GCA_003562555.1 Dehalococcoidia bacterium | reverse complement strand
TAGTTGCAAACGCCATCAGCGCGGCCACACGTGACCCCCGTTTCAATCCGGTCACGTCTGCTGAACTCGATGAGCTTGACTACAAGGTGGACATCCTTTCTGACCCCGAACCGGTATGTGACGTAAGCGAGTTGGACCCGCGGCGCTACGGCGTGATCGTCGAGAGCGGCTGGCGCAGGGGCCTGTTGTTGCCCGACCTTGAGGGCGTGGATGATGTAAAGCGTCAGATAGAGATATGTCGCATGAAGGCGGGCATAGACCGGGACGAGCCGGTCGGTCTGTACCGCTTCGAGGTCAAGCGCTTCCAGTGAGCGCTGACTGAACGGGGCGGATACGCCGCCGAAAGGGAATAGAATGGCAAGATTCAATCTGACTCCACGAGACACGCGGTTCTATGACCTGTTTGAACAGGACACGGACAACCTGCTGGTGGCTTCCAGGGCGCTGGTGGAGATGTTCGAGGACAGCACGATCGACAAAGAAGCCTGCGCCACGGAGATCAAGAGGCTGGAAGAACGCGGAGATTCCATCACCCATGAGGTGATCAAGCGACTTCACAGGTCGTTCGTCACGCCGATAGACCGGGAGGACATCGCAACGCTGGCGCACACGCTGGACAGCGTCATGGACTTCGTCGAAGCGGCAGCGAGGACGCTTGTGCTCTACCGCATGCCGGAGCCCACCGAACGGGCGAAGGAGCTGGCCAGAATCGTAGTGTGCATCGCGACAAAGCTCCATGAGACGATGCCACACCTGCGCAATCGCAAGCAGTTCTCCAGCATTCTCAGGGCCTGTGTTGATATCAACCGCTTGGAGAACGAGGCGGACACGGTGCATCATGCCGCACAGGCCGAGCTGTTCGAGTCGGGCATGGATGCGCTGGAAGTCATGAAGTGGCGGGAACTCTATCAGCACTTGGAGAATGCCACCGATCTTGGGGAGGACGTTGCGAACGCTCTGGAAGGTATCGTATTGAAGCATGCCTGACGTCTCCCTCACCCTCGTGATTGTCATAGCTGCTGCCATCGCCTTCGGTGTGGCGAATGGCGCAAATGACGCAGCCAATTCGATTGCCACCGTAATCGGTACGCGAAACCTCTCGCCGAGGAGCGCCCTGATCATGGCGGGCATCTGTGAGTTCCTGGGAGCGGCCACGGGGACTGCGGTGGCGATGACTATCGGCAAAGGCATCATCGTCCCCGAGGCGATCACCATGAGCATCGTCCTTGGTGGCGTGTTTGCCGTCATCATCTGGACGGTCGCCGCTACGTTCAGGGGTATGCCGGTGAGCCTGACCCATGGCCTCGTGGCCGGAATGGTGGGCGCCGCACTGGCGCACGGGAATCCGTTCATTATCCAGTGGCCTGTCCTGGGCAGGGTGTTCTCGGCTGTGGCCATCGCCCCGGTGCTGGGTTTCGCCGGTGGATTCACCGTCTTCCTGCTGATCATCTGGGTGTTCAAGCGCAAGAGACCGGCGATGGTGCGCACGCTGTTCAGCAAGCTCGAGGTGGCCTCGGCCGCCTTCCTGGCCTACAGCCACGGGAAGAATGATGGACAGATGCCTATTGGGCTCATCGCGATGGGGTTGATGGTCCATTCTGGGTCCACCGAGTTGGAGATTCCGTTCTGGGCAGTCATCGCTTCGGCATCCGCCATCAGCTTCGGTACCATCGTTGGTGGCCGAAGGGTTATCCGCACGGTGGGCCTTAAGATGACCGCTCTGAACCCGTCCAGCGGGTTTGCCGCCGAGGCTTCTGCGGCCAGCATCATCGAGGTTGCGTCTCACCTGGGCATCCCGGTGAGCACCACGCATTGCGTGAGCACGGCCATCATGGGTGTGGGTGCGACGAAGCGGTTGTCCGCGGTGCGTTGGACGCTCGCGGGCAATATCGTTCGCACGTGGATACTAACGTTCCCGGGTTGTCTGGCGCTCGGCTGGCTGCTTGGCACCCTGTTTCGCGCTATCGGCTGATACAGAACGCGGGGCCACGCACCGGCGTGGCCCCGCGTTGAAGTTCCTGTTAAGTCGACTTAGAGGAGTGGTAGTTCCCTGCCGATGTCGTTGAGCTGCTGAATCTTCGTCTGCGTATCCAGCAACTGACCGTGATGCTCCTCCGCGTACCTCGTGGCCTGCTCGTACATATCCGCGATGCGGGGGATGTGTGAGATCTGCGAGAGTATCAGGGTGAGGTCGATATTGTGCTTCTCTCCCGGGAAGTCGCCGCCGCGAATGAGCGCGTTGGGGGCGATCTCCGAGATGTGGTCGCTGATTGCCTTCACCATGTCCATGTTCATCTCTTTCGCAGGACCGGACATGATGTAGATGCACTTTGCGACATCGCGTGTGCTGCACGTGATCGAGAGGTCGGTGATCGCGGCGTCCAGCGCCTGTGTACCCCGGAAGCTCTCGATTGCCTTGTCGCGGAAGCGGGACTTACCGATCTCCCACGGGAAGCGGAAGGCCGGCAGTTCCGAACGGCCGACGCCGATGGCGGTCCATCCCTCAAACGAGGCGATGAGGTCGCCCGCATCCACCGTGCGCGCACCCACGAACTTGCGTGAAGTGACCTCGCCCGCGCACATCATGTCGTAGAATGGCTCAACCACGATGCGGTTGATCTTCTCCATGTTGTTGGCCAGGCTGGAATCCTTCTTTACGTACCTCTGGTTGTCGGCAAGGAAGACTGCGTCCGCCACTTCGTAGGTGGACTTGAGCGACGTGGCACTGTTGTAGACGGTTCGCGCCTCGCTGTACTGCTCGTGCTCGAACGGGAGCACTGCCAGTGCATACACGGGCTTATTGACGTAACGTTCCTTGAGCATCTTCACGATGACCGGGAGAGAACCCGATCCGGTTCCACCGCCGGTACCGGCGATCACGAGGAAGGCGTGCGTCTCGTAGAAGCGCCGTTCCGATTTCAGTGCCTCGAGGATCTTGTCGCCGTCCTCTCGTGCCAGTTGGGCGCCAAGCTCATTGATCTTACCGACGCCGTGGCCGAGGGTCTGCCGGAGGCCCATCAGTATCCGGTGTGAGTAGTCGTTCTTGATGAACCGCAGGCCGGTCAGGTCCGCCTGGTCCGTGTTCGCTGCGACCACTATTGGTGCGATAGTTGCCTTCCTCTCGGACTGCGCCTTGAGGTTCAGCCTCGCGAAGTGATCCGCTATCCGGCAACCGCACTGTCCCAATCCAATAACCGCCAGTTTCATATCTCTTTCCTCCGTTCGGTCTGCACACTCGTGCGTTTCAATCTATCAGTCGTAGAGTCCCACCCTGTCTCGAATAATCAGTACGTAGATCAGGGCGGCAATAAGGATCACAGCGAGGACCGCGATGACGATGAGCGCCCATGTCGGCAGAAGCCCTACCTTGAAGGAGCTCGACGCGCTCCAGCCGCTCTCGTTCATCGCCCCGTCGACTGCCTTGACCCGCCAGTA
>PWUO01000202.1 GCA_003562555.1 Dehalococcoidia bacterium | reverse complement strand
GTTTTGTTATTACCCAGCCCGTGGTAGGTGAGGACTCCACTGTCGTTTCTCTGTCCGACTTCGGAATTCCCGTGTTTATCGGGGCGTGGATGTCCAAACGGATAGAGTTGTTGCTTGAATGCGTCGGTGTCGAGCCGAACGTGGACATGACGTATGATCCTGTAGAGAACCTTGCACTGCTGCATCAGATCTATCCTGAGTTCGGACTATACCTCGCGCTTCTGAGCTTCAAACGTGACTGGTCTGACCTGTTGATCCGGAGAATCCCGTGGAGCCCGGGAGCCTGATCCATGAACTGCGTTCGGCACGCCGGACGATGCCGGCCTCGTGGCCGCGCTTTAGTGGCGGCCTGATCAGTTCGGCTCACGCTCCGGCCTCGCGTGCTTCATGAGAGCCCACGCGGACGACTCAATGTTGGCGCGATCGCCCTGCCCGCGCGGTGGTGAGTCAGGGTTGCAGGTGTATACTGGGTCTGATCATGACGTGGCATGACATCATTCGCCTGCATGTTGCAGGTTCCCCGGGAGGAAGCAGGGATGTGGTCCCGCTCAAGTGGAGCGAGGTGCCGGAGTCGCTTAAGGCGCTTGCCGCCCGGATGAAGGTGGTGCTTGATGAGCGGGTTCCTGTTGAGCTTGCTCCCAGGTGGCTGGGTGCGCGTGCGCTCGTTGCGGGAGGTGGTAGACGGGGCAGCCGCATACGGCTTGGTGGAATACTTGGCACTCGTCTCTCCCCCGAGGCCCTTGAGGGAGTCATGGCGCACGAGCTCGCGCATCTCAAATGTATGCACTGGGAGTTGCTGCTTGCGGGCAGTTCACTCGCCGCGGTGGTTGGAATAGCGCTCGCGTTGCTAGTAGACGTCTCCGTTGTATGGAGGCTGATTCTCGGTGGGGGTGTGCTGGTGTTGGGGACGGCGATCATGAGCTGGCTGTCTGAATACGAGGCGGACCGCGTCGCCGCCCGCTACGTGGGTTACGACGTCATGACCCTGACGCTGCGCGAGTTGCGCGACTCCGGATTCAGAAGCCGGGCCGAGTTCACGCATCCTTCCGACAGAAGCCGGGTGAGGCGGCTGTTATCGAGACGATCGCCCCTTCCATCCCGCGATTGATTCCGAAGGGGGTGCATTGCGTACAGTACGTGCTCACCGACTTTCAAGATCCTTGAAGCGGTAGCCGATGCCGCGCTCTCCTATGATATACCTCGGGTGTTTCGGGTCCTCCTCCAGCTTCCTTCGCAGGTACGTGATGTAAAGCCACAGGTACTGATCCTCATCCCGGTACTCATAACCCCAGACTCTTCTCAGCAGGGTTTCATGTGTCAGGACCTGTCCGGCATTGCCCACCAGGTGGTAGAGCAGCCTGAACTCCGTGGGGCGTAGATGCACCTCGCGTCCACGTACGATGACCTTGCGCAGGTTGAAGTCGATCGAAAGATCATCATCGACGCGGATTTCAGTCTTGGGTACCGGACTCGGCATCTCTGCGCGTCTCAGTACGGCACGAACCCGGGACACCAGTTCCTTGGGGCTGAATGGCTTGGTCACATAATCATCGGCACCGAGGTCGAGGCCGTTCACCTTGTCTCCCTCGTCCCCTTTCACGGTGAGCATGATGACGGGAGTCGAGGATATCTCGCGGATGCGTTTCAGCGTCGCGAAGCCATCGATGTCGGGCATCATGACATCCAGGATGATGACGTCGGGTATCTCCTTCGTAACCTTCTGCAGAGCTTCCTCGCCTCCTGATGCGGTGATTACCTGGAATCCCTCCAGTTCCAGGTTCATAGCCACGGCCTCGGCGATCCGCTGCTCGTCGTCGACCACCAGCACAGTTCGCAGGCGTCGTCCCCAGGGTGTCACGGTCATCTCTATGTCCTGTTGCATGCTACGAATCGATGGCGACAGGCAGCGTGAAGGTGAATCGGGATCCCCGGCCTGGTTCGCTGTTCACCCAAATGCGGCCGCCATGCACTTGGACCAGCAGCCGGCAGATGTGAAGACCCAGTCCGGTGCCGGGGGTATGCTGTCCCGAATCGTGCACGCGGTAGAAGCGCTCGAATATCCGCTCAACCTCACTTGCCGGTATGCCGACGCCCTGATCACCCACCGTAATCTGGACTTCCGAGTTGGTGAGTGCTCCTTCGATGGTGACACTCCCCCCCTCGGGTGAGAACTTCAGCGCGTTCTCGATGAGGTTGGTCAGTACTTCATCGATCTTCTCCGGATCTGCGGTGACTGGTGGGAAATCTGCCGGGAAGCTTACGAGGATCTCGTGGGATTCGTCTGTCTCCGCCAGCCGCTTCGTGACCCGCTGTATCTCGAGGGGCAGATCCAGAAGCATCAGGTTGAGGGAGATTGAGCTGGCTTCGAGTCGTGATGTATACAAGAGACGGCTCACCAGTCGCGAGAGGCGGTCGCTTTCCTCCTCGATTGCACCGAGCTTCTCTCTTACGACGTCCTCGCTCCAGTTGGCGTCAGCACGTGCGAGCGTGCTCGCGTACGCCTTGATGATGGCTATCGGAGTCTGGAGTTCATGTGATACGAGCGCGAGCAGTGCAGAGCGGACGTTGCTGGCCTGGTGCAGGTCCTTCGCCTCGCGGACGTTGACCACTGCTCTGCGCAGTCCACCCGTTGAGGAACACTGTATCGCGAAGTGCAGATCCACGGGGACCCGCTTCCCGTGGGCCGTGACGATTTCCGCCTCGTTGTTGAACCTGCCGCTCTCTCCATGGTTGAGAGGGCACGCGTCCGCGCAAAGAGGGTTTCCGTAGCTGTCGGTCACGCGAAGAACGCTATGGCATTCCTTTCCTACCACCTCCTCCTTTGTGAGTCCAGTAAGCTCTTCAAGAGCCGGATTGAATACCCGTATGCGGTGGTCGCTGTCCAGTCCCAGGATACCGTCGGCGCTTAGAGATACGGCGTCGGCTGCACGCAAGCGAGGTTCCTGTCGCACGCGAGCCGCCTTTGGCACGGTCGGTGTGCTTCCCTCAACCTCTCGCTGGGTGCGCATCCTTGCACGTCCCGTCTTGCCGCCAATCTAATGCAAATCCAAGGTGTTTCTTATGCGTCTGATGGGTGCCGCCAAGGCAATTCTAACAGAGTTGCTCGTACACTACAGGCAGTACCCCAAGGGGTGTGAATCAGATGTGGCCGTACGTAGCGTATTTCATAGTTGGCGGAACTCTCGTGAGTGCAGTTGCCTATGTGGGCAAGCATGGCGACGGAATGACTGCGGCGTTCGTCGCAGGCTTGCCGGTTCTGTTCCTGATCAACGTATCCCTCATGTGCCAGAGCGGAGGCGTAGCTGCAGGCCTCAATTATGCGCGCGGATCCCTGACCTATCTTCCGATGTTCGTCGGTTGTGTCCTGTTGACGATGGTGCTCCTTCCCAGGATCGGCATGCCGTGGGCTATGCTGGCTGGAGTATCGGTTTACTCACTCGTGTT
>PWUO01000195.1 GCA_003562555.1 Dehalococcoidia bacterium | reverse complement strand
CGACGTGGTTCTTCTGGACGAGGTCCAAGATATTCCACAGGCGGACCTCATGCGTATCCGCCAGCTTGCAGGGCGACTGGTCGTAGCCGGTGACACCGATCAAAGCATCTACGAACGTGGTAGTGGCGCCCAGGAACTCGAACGTATTTTAGCACCGCGCACGCATCCTCTCGCTGTCATCCATCGGCTTACACTGCGTATTAAGGACCTTGTTAGAACGATTCTTCCGCACTCCCTGATTGAATCTGCGCCCACGGGCCGGATGCAAGATGTCCAGGTGATTCTTGCTAAAGCAGAAAGTGCTAACCAGGAAACCGGCTGGGTATGGGAGCAATGCAAGCGCTACGCGAAGCAAGGCAATCCTGTTGTAGTTCTCCTGCCCACACATAAGCGCATCCAGCATTTCATGCGTTGTGTCTGTGCATTGGAAGGTAAGGATGCACCCATGTTCCCGTTGCGCCAACCGCAAGGCAAGGGCGTCGATTATGAACCTGCCAACGAATTCCTGGACACGGAATCGGTCCCACTGCGTTACCTAGGAAACAGTTTCGGCAGCCTCCTGGACTCTGACCACAGGCCACTGACATACGTGATGACGTACCACAGCGCCAAAGGGTTGGATTTCGAGACGGTCATGATTCCCGAGTTGAACGAAGGTACGTGGTTTTGGAAGGATGAAGATATCGCACGGCGATTGTTTTTTGTTGCCTGCAGTCGTAGCCGGAAGAACCTTTTTTTGTCGTATTCGGCTTCTCGACCACATGAGTATGTCCAAGCGATGCCACAAGAGCTGTTGAAACACTCCGCTTGCGTGCTGCCCCGCGACCAGGGTGAAGATGCGGAACTCTTTTTCTGATGGGGGGCTTAGTGCAAGTACTTTCGGAAATCGTGGGTGTGACCTACGGCGAGTTTCAGGCATGGTACAACTATGGCGAGATCCGGCTAGCCGCGCAGAGAATATCTCTCCTCGAAGCGCAAGAATTTCGCAAGGAGTCTGCCGGCGTTGTAAGTCCGATGGTCTCGGTTGTATTGGGTCGGCTTCCGCAACTATCGCTCGATGATGAGGAGGGGATTCTCCTGGTTCGGTTGAAGGCGATGCGAAGGGAAGTGGCGTCGATTGGAGTTGGAGGATGGGATGCCCAGACGGTGCTGGTGCCGATTGAAAATGTTGAAGAAATCATACCGCTAACAGAGAGAGCACGGCGGATCTTGGAGCCGAGAGTGCGTGGATTGGGTGTGCGCCTGTCCCCGGCATACTTTGAGGCCGGTGTTCAGGATGCGCTCGGGCTCAGAGGTTCCCGCCGGGGATTACGGGGTGGCGACGCACTGATGGGAACTCTGTTTTCATCTGGATCAGAGATCATTGATGACAGCCATCGACGAGGCACTGCTCTTGCGGTACGGCTTCTCGACAAGCGACCACCGGTAGATGGAGACGTGAGGAGGGATTCTCAGGAGTTGGAGCAATGGCTCAGCTACGCCTTCAGCTTTACGCGCCATGATCCTTACGACGAAGGAAACCTCGGTTATCTGATGGACGCGGGGAAGGTACTCAAGGAGGCTTGGGAGGGGGACAGCCTTCGAGCTTCGGATCTCCAGAGATACAGAGAGATTGTCAGGGAGTTGCGTAGCAGCCGTCATCCTGAGGACGGTTTGCAAGTGATTCTTGCCGACAGCAGGATCGCCGATTTTTCCGAGGGCTTGCGCTGCCGAAATCCGCATGCCTTCTCGGAGGGGCTTGCACCTTTGGTGATGTTTTTGCGTTGGAAAGACGTCTTTCACAAGAATGGCGACTCGGTCGATTTCGAGGGCCTTTTGGCCGAGACCCCGGAACTGGTCGCGTCGGTTGGATTTCGATCCACCGCGCTGGGAGTATGGTTGCTTGGGTGCTTCGCAGGCTATGACGGCATCGCTCCAGAAATTTACCGCGCGGGCGGGCATGGGGTGTATCCGTGGTATTCGGGTCCCATACGAATAGTTCACAAGATTGGGGCACCGCTTCCACCGCCCGACGGCGCCCACGGCATCTCGAGGACACATCAGGCAAGTCATGTTCCTATTTCCGCGACGGACAGCGAATCAGACGCCGGCACAGATGAGCGAGTGCGCCAATTAGAATGCAAATCTCTGGTGCCTGTCGGGGAGGTGGTCGATCCAGATACTGACAAGATCACTCCCACCGCCGGAACCCTCCCACGAGAACCGGTGGACAGAGGCTCAGAACAGGCTGAACTGCAGAGGGGAGAAGCCGAAGGCGCAGATGTAACTGGTCCGGCGGTATCCGTCGCAGAGTCTGCGCCAGGGGAAGAGAGCAAGGTCGTCGCGAAGACAGATTCCGTCGTAGCGGTTGGAGTGTTGGATGACGGTGTGCCCGGGCTCGAACCTGAGGCCGGGGAGGACAGCAGCGCACACGAAAGACATGGGCGAAGGAGAAAGAAACCAAAGGGAAAGCGGTCGCCGAAATCCGTGGACACTGAGAAGGATGGTGGCAACGGTGAGCCTCCCGTTGGGAACAGCGACCTGTTCGACAGTCTGCCCGGCGACGGATCGAACGAGCCAGGACACAGATGAGTATTGAGGCATTCATCGGTGAAGCCATTTTGCGCCCCAGGTTGGAGCGCTTTGGTGTACTCGTCATCTACGACCCAGATCGCCGTTACCGGGAGATCTGCCGTGGCCTTGATGATGAGCGTTGCCGGGTGATTGATGCGACAGAGAGCAGCATTGAGAGCCGCGAACAGGCAATGACCGGGCTGCAGGCCTTGGGTCGGAACGAGATCGACAAGCTGTTGGTTTACGTCCCAGTCGCTGTGCCCCTGCAGGAGGAAGACAGTCAGAAGGACCCATTCGCCTTGTACGCAGTTTGCGGTGATGTCTTCCCACATGGCGACAGCGACAGTTTCCAGAGCCTCTGCCTGAAGGCGAAGCCGGATCACGCGACCGCGATCCGCAAGATCTTCAGCGCGGACCCCAATCCCAGTTTCGCCGTGATCGATGCAGTGGGCGGCGGTATTGGCTGGCCCAATTTGCGCGCGCTGCTCAAGGTGGAATCGAGCCGCGACATCCTGGCCGCCCTGCTTGCCCCGAATACCGCCCAGACCGAAGCGCTTAAGAGCAGCGATACCTGGGGGATGGAAGTGCGGGATCTGCTGATGACCAGTGTCGGCCTGAAGCTGAGAACCCGCGGCAAGACCTGGTCCTCGGTGGCGGATGAGCTCTGGCGCTACGTGCTGTTCAGCGAGTTCGCGTTCGATCTGCCGCAGGATCTGCCACCGGCCTTGGCCGACATTCCGCATGCCGAGGCATTGGCGCGGCCGGTCATTGAAGGACTCTGCGACGACCTACGCAACGACCGACGCACTCAAGGCCTCTACATCACCCGCGCCGAAGCCATCGAGGCCGAACTTAACCTGGCCACGTATTTCGACGCGTCGGCGGACCTTGGGCAGCGCGATACCTTCCCC
This sequence comes from Dehalococcoidia bacterium, assembly GCA_003562555.1. Lineage (GTDB taxonomy): Bacteria > Chloroflexota > Dehalococcoidia > GIF9 > AB-539-J10 > SKVJ01. The sequence continues at coordinate 32 of PWUO01000195.1, read as the reverse complement.
TTCGAGGAACGCAATGTGCTGCGCAAGACCAT
>PWUO01000186.1 GCA_003562555.1 Dehalococcoidia bacterium | reverse complement strand
GTCGTCCTGGTCATCCCCGCACTGCCGCTCGTCATCCTGGTGTCCGTCTACCTCGGACCGGGCATATGGCACACGATACTCGTTATCGGTCTGGTCTTCTGGCCGTCAACCGCACGCGTGATCCGTTCACAGGTGCTCAGTGTACGCCAGTCCGGATACGTCGAATCAGCCCGGGCGTTGGGCGCCAGCGACAGCTGGCTCATGCGCCGGCACGTCCTCCCGAACGTACTGCCGATGGTGCTGGCCAAGTTCGTCCTGACCGTCGCCGCCGCGATGCTCATGGAGGCGTCGCTCAGCTTCCTCGGTCTTGGCGACCCGATGGCGAAGAGTTGGGGCATGATGCTGCACTACGCGTTCGCGCGGGGCGGATTCATTCGCGAGATGTGGTGGTGGTATCTGCCGCCGGGGCTATGCATAAGCCTGTGTATACTCGCGCTCACGCTCATCAGTTTCGGGATCGAGGAGGGCAGCGACCCACGGCTGAGGAGGGCGCTGGACCGATGATGCCTGTTCTCAAGGTGACCGACCTCCACGTGTATTTCGACACGTCCGCCGGCACCGTTCGCGCCAACAACGGCGTCACGCTGGAGGTTCGCGAGGGCGAGAGCCTGGGCATCATGGGCGAAAGCGGCTGCGGCAAGACCGTCCTGTTCCTCTCGCTCCTGCACCTGCAGCAGCCTGGCCGCATCGTACGGGGCTCCGTGGAACTGGACGGCAGGGACATCACACGGTTGGACGAATCCGAGATGGAGCGGCTGCGGGGACGGGTGATCGCGCTCGTGCCACAGAACCAGGCGACGGCGCTCAACCCGGCCTACACCATCAGGCAGCAACTCACAGAGGCTCTCAAGGTATCGCGCAGCGGGGGGTCGCTTGGCAGCCTTTCAAGCAGACGATCAAATGACTACGCCGACTCCGAGGAGCAGTTCAAACGCGTGTTCGAGGACCTCGGGTTCGAGGCGGGGCCGGTGCTGGACCGGCTGCTGCGCAGCTATCCGCACCAGCTTTCGGGCGGCATGCGACAGCGCGTGCTGATCGCCATGGCGCTTCTGATGAGGCCGCGACTGCTCATCGCGGATGAGCCCACTACGGCGCTCGACCGCGCCATCAAGGCACAGTCTCTGAACACGCTGCAACGGCTTCGCGGCTCTCTCACGATGCTCGTCATAAGTCACGACGTTGAGGCGATATCGGCCACGTGCGACCGCGTGGCCATCATGTACGGAGGACGTGTGATAGAGTCAGGTTCATGCACGGATGTGCTGTCGCGGCCACGCCATCCCTACACTCGACTGCTGCTGGCAGCACAGCGCCGCACAAGGGGCGAGCCACTTAGCGCAATCGCCGCCGACACACTCAACCTCATAGACTTCCCCCGGGGCTGCCCCTTCCATCCGGCCTGCCTCGAGGCCATGCCCGTCTGCGCGTTGGAGACCCCACCCGAACACCTGACCGATGATGCGATGGTTGCCTGCCACAGATACAACGTGGAGGCAGACTGATGCTTGAGGTGCGCGAGCTCAGCACACACTTTCTGGTCCGTCACAATCCGCTGGCGCGCTTCCGCCACCCGGACCACCTCATCAGGGCGGTGGATGGCGTCTCATTCGACGTGTCTGCGGGAGAGGTCTTCGGCATAATCGGCGAGAGCGGGTCCGGCAAGACCACTCTCGCGAGGACCATATTGCGACTGTGCAAGCCGTCGTCCGGAGATGTACTGCATCACGGACGCAGCATATTCGCAATGAACGCATCCGAACTCAAGCGTTTTCGCCGCACGGCGCAGCCGGTGTTCCAGGATGCCGACTCCACGCTGGACCCTCGCCAGCACGTGGGCGCCATACTGGAGGAGCCGCTGCTCATCCACGGCATCGGCGATGCCGGGCAGCGACGCCATCGTATCACCGGGATGCTTGCACAGGTGAATCTCTCACCATCGTTCATGCAACGCCATCCTTCGGAGCTGTCTGGTGGCCAGAGACAGAGGGTGGCACTGGCACGTTCGCTGCTGCTGAATCCGGAGATGCTCATAGCGGATGAACCGACGTCCGGCCTCGACCCCCTGGTGGCCACCCAGGTGCTGGCACTCATGTTGCGGCTCAAGCAGGAGCACGGACTGTCGCTGATACTGATATCACACGACCTTGAGACCGTGGCGTACGCAAGCGACAGGATCGCGGTGATGTACCGCGGGCGGATCGTCGAACTTGCGGCAGGAGACGACTTCTCTGAACGGGCAGCACATCCGTATACGAGGTTCCTGCTGGGCGTGGAGATGCGGTTGCCGGACTTTCCTCTATTGGAAGGCGTCCACGAACACGGCCACGAGACCGGTCAAGGCTGCCCGTACGTAGCGTCCTGTCCTCACCACCTGCACGACTGTCACCATATCATCCCACAGTTGCGCGAGACGTCGCAGGGGCACTTCACCGCCTGTCACGCGGTCACACGGCAGTAGCTGCCCCCACCTCATGTCCTATGCCTGCGGTCGCTGCCGTCAGTGCCGCGTCGGCGCACTAAAAAGCGAAAGAGGGGAGCACGCCGTTCAGGCGCGTTCCCCTCTTCATATTCCGAGCGTGACCTTGTCCGTGGATTATCCGCAAGGGACGATCCATAGGCGGGTCAAGTGCGGCCTGATACTAGTATCGTCGGCCGCCGCCGCCACCACCGCCACGGTAGCCGCCGCCACCGCCACCACCACGACCGCCACGGAAACCGCCACCGCCGCTATCCTCTCGCGGTCGGGACTCGTTGACCGTCAAAGGCCTGCCCATCAGTTCCTTGCCGTTCAGCGCCGCGATAGCAGCTTCGGCCTCGGAATCAGAGGGCATATCGACGAACCCGAAACCCCGGGATCGACCGTTCACGCGGTCGATCACCACATTGGCAGATGCGACCTCACCGAACGTCGAGAACTCCTGGGCGAGATCCTCATCGGTGGTCTCAAATGGAAGGTTGCCTACATAGATCTTCAACTAACAAACTCCTCTTCTAATTTCTGCGCACGCGCAGTGTGCATAACTGTAACGCCGCCAACCGGCCGCGTCACCTTACCAGCTTCGCTGGGAGCCCTGCGACGATGACATGCTGTCGCGCTTGGCGCGGCGACAGGTGGGACATCGCTTTGGCTCATTCGTGAAACCCTTCTCGGCGAAGAACTGCTGTTCAGATGCCGTGAAGGAGAAGCCCTGACCGCAATCGCGGCACGTGATGGTCTTGTCCTGATAGCTCACCGAATGACCTCCTCTCTACGTACTTACTGGTTCGTCTGAGTTACGGTCATTCAGGGCTCGACTGAAATGAAGAATGGAACGAGGTCTGAAACGGCCTGCACTTCAACTACCACAACTCAGTGTACAGTCTCGGAAGATTTCGCACAAGTCAACATGCCGTCTACAGGAAGACAGATGCCAGGTGGTTGTCTCCTTGCAGGCGTCCATAGTCAGTTACGCGCCCGTGCGCACGCCCGATCGGCGTTCCGTCCTCTGCCTTCGTGGTGGTCCGGATCGTTCCGACCGGCCACGCGACAGTCGCGGTCCCGTATCTCGAACCATTGGTGCATCATAGTCGAAACCATCGATCCTCAGGCATTCAAGCCTGGTATTGAGCAGGCTCTCAACGCCATTGACGACATCGACGTCGTCACGGGTGGCGATGTTGATCGCGCTGCCCGTGCGGCTTGCACGAGCGGTGCGGCCCACACGATGCGTGTACGCATCCACGGTGTCAGGCATATCGTAGTTGACCACGTGAGATATGTCCGGCACATCGATGCCCCGTGCAGCGATGTCGGTAGCAACGAGTATATCGATCTTGCCGGAACGGAACCCATCCATGGCGGCCTGACGCTTGCTCTGGGACATGTCTCCCTGGAGACACGCCGAGCGAAAGCCATTCCGCTGCAGACGCTCCGCCAATCGGCTGGCTGCATGCTTGGTTCGCGTGAACACCAGCACAGGGCCCGTCTCCCTGCGTTTCAGCAATTCGACGAGAAGCGAGCCCTTAAGGTGGGGGGCCACGGGATAGAGCTCGTGGGTGATGCCACTCACCGGTCCCTGGCGTCCCACCTGGATGACTACCGGCTTACGCATGAAGTCGCGCGCCAGCCTCTCGATGTCCGGGGGCATGGTCGCCGTGAACAGCATCGTCTGCCGCTCACGCGGCAGCAGCTTAAGAATACGACGAATGTCCGGCAGAAAACCCATGTCCAACATGCGGTCCGCCTCGTCCAGCACCACCACCTCGACATGACGAAGATCCACCTCACCCCGCTCGACCAGGTCGAGCAGTCGGCCAGGACACGCAACGACGAATTCCACGCCGCTCTTCAGCTTGCGAATCTGCGGCTCGTAGCCCACTCCACCGTAGATGGTAACACTGCGCAGCTTGGTGTCTTTGCCAACAATCGTGAACACCTCATGCGTCTGCTGCGCCAGTTCACGTGTCGGCGCGAGCACCAGTGCCCGAATACGGCCCCTGGGGCCGTCCATGAGTCGGTTGGACATCGGCAGCACAAATGCAGCCGTCTTGCCCGTTCCCGTCTCAGCGAGTCCCATCAGATCCCTGCCTTCCAATGCCGGGCCGATGGCTTCTTCCTGAATTGGCGTCGGCTTATCATAGCCGAGCCTCCTGATACCATCCACTATGCGCGGATGGAAATTAAACGTACCGAAATCCACTTGTATACTCCTCTTGTCATCTGATTATCTGCTCTGAAGGATGCCATGGGTAATGGAGGATTGACAGCAGGGGAACACGAACAGATGAATCCTGAAAGGCCCACCCGAGCCGCGCCGGTGCATCCGGTTTGCGGCATCGGGCATACCTGGTCTATCTATGCGCATGCGGGGAGCGATGCCGTACCTGCCATAATGTACGGTTAGTATCTGCCACCATCCCGGCTGTCACGGCCACCACGACCACCGCGGCCACCCCGACCACCCCTACCACCACCTTTGTCGCCGCCGCCATAGCCGCCACCGTAACCTCCACCGAAGCCTCCGCCATAGCCACCGCCACCAAAGCCTCCACCGCCACCGCCACCGAAGCCACCACCACCGCGGTCTTCACGAGGACGGGCCTCATTCACTACGAGGCTCCTGTTCAGGAACGACTTGCCGTTCATGCCTTCTATAGCGGCCTCAGCCTCCGACTTCGATGCCATCTCAACGAAAGCGAAGCCCCTGGAGCGTCCGCTGAATTTGTCAGATACAATGCTCACCGCTGTCACCTCTCCGAATTGAGAGAACGCCTCGTTGAGTTCCGTCTCGGTGGCCTCGTACGGGAGATTGCCTACGTAGATCCTCACTAACCTGATTTCCTCCTGTCTATTTCAAGAACCTCGAACTATCACTATTACCAGTCCCGCTGGACCTGTTGCGTCTGGGTGCCCTGCTGTCTGCGGTTACGCCTGCACGTAGGACAGCGTCTGGGTTCATTGGTGAACCCTTTCTCTGCGAAGAACTGCTGCTCGGACGCGGAGAACATGAAGTCGCTGCCACAATCAGCGCACCGGATGGTCTTGTCCTCAAGACTCATGGGATGACCTCCTCATTGTGTGGTTAGCAGAGTTGCGGTCATCCCGGACTTGGTTGAAGCTGTGATGAGTTCGAACGAAGCGGTTAATGGCCAAAACTACAACTACCTCTCACAACTGTACGATATTCCCGTGCAAAGTGCAAACAGAGTCACATAGCTTCGCTTCTGCAGCACGCCACAAGCCGCCACGATCAGGCGTCAGAGTTCGCACAGGAAACGCAATGCTACTATGGTACTATGGTTTCGGCACCGGTACTCCGCTGGTGCCGTGGTCACCACGTCCGTCTCCCACGCCGGGACTGGTGACCGGGTAGGGCAAGGTGCGGGTTGATAGAGGAGGAACAGGGTCGGATGGCCTCATCGGCCAAGCATAATATCCTGGCCGAAGTGGATGTCCCCGATCACTTTCGTGAGAGGTGGCAGGAAACCCTTGACGTCCTCGCCGACGTGCTGCAGGTTCCTGCAGCTCTCGTGATGCGCGTCCACGAGCGCGAGATCGAGGTGTTCGCAAGAAGCGGAGGCAAGGGCAATGTCTACGAAGAGCGGGAACTGGCACCGCTGGACACCGGACTCTATTGCGAGACAGTTATGTCCAGTCGGGACGAGCTGATGGTTCCTGACGCCCTCGCTGATCCTTCCTGGCAAGACAATCCTGACGTCAAGCAGGGTATGGTGTCCTACCTCGGTCTGCCCATAGCGTGGCCCACAGGACACGTGTTCGGCACCATTTGCGTGCTGGACAACCAGCCTCACGTGTACCCGGAACTGCACAGGAGCGTGCTGCAGCAGTTTCGCGACCTGGTACAGAACGACCTCGCACTGATGTTCGAGAATCACCTGCTGAAGCAGGAGGTAACCGAAAGGGAGGGCATCGAGCGTGAACTGCGCAGGGCTCAAGAACACCTCCAGTCACTCACCCGCCGCCTTCAGACCGGGAGGGAGCATGAACGCGCCCTCCTTGCGAGGGAACTGCACGATGATGTCATCCAGAATCTGACCGCGATCAGGATGGACCTCGATTCGTTTTCACGCCAGATTCCGGAGATGCTGCTAAAACCGGCACGTCCATCGATGCAGACTATCGAGGATCGTGTGATGTCGACCATTCAGCGGGTCAGAGAGATGTGCGACACCCTGGTGCCGGCAGTACTGGAGGATCTGGGCCTCCCCGCCGCCATTGCATGGGCGCTGGAGGATTTCGAGCGACGGACGGGCACACCTTTTGAGACTCAGCTGTCTGAGATCGGCGGCACCGCACCTGAGATGCAGCACCTCCTGTACCGCGTGCTGGAACAGACGTTGCGCCACATCGCGTCGGCACCCTGCACGGGCGTCACCGTGGAGCTTGAGGAGAAACGCCGTAGTACCGTGTTGAGGATCACTGCGTCAGGTCACATGCCGAGTGAGCCCGACCCCACCAGCCCGGGGTATATGCCGGTGGAGGAGATGAAGGCACAGGTGGCAAGCTGGGGAGGGAGGCTGCGAACCTGGCACACTCCCGAGGGACTCACCATTCTCCAGGTGTCGTTGCCAACAGCGACCACCACGCCTCTTTGACAGAAGCAAGGCTCTCTGCCACGTTCCACCGTGTGCACTCTCTACATATCCCGCTGCCTTGCTCGTCGCCTGGCTATGCTAGGATAGGGCGTCAGGTACGCTGAGGAGGTGGCCAGATGGCACAGCAACCGGAACAGCCCCGACCGGGGCAGAAGAAGATTCCCGTAGAATTCCCGTCCAATTTGAAGGGCGGCGTCTACGCCAACAACATGATGGTGATGCACACCAGAGAGGAGTTCATCCTGGATTTCCTGATGGTGGGCCCGAACGCAGGTGCAGTAACTGCGCGCGTCATCATGAGCCCGGGCCATACGAAGCGGATGATCGCGGCGTTGCAGGAGAACCTGCGGAAGTACGAGCAGCAACACGGTTCTCTGACGCCGGCTGAAGAACCTCAGGATCACCTGGGCTTCCTGAGGGACCTGGAGAGAGGAATGGATGGATGACGCCCAAAGCATAGTACGTGAGATGCAGCAGGCAATCGAGGCCGTCACCCGCTACGCGACCCGTGGGTGCTCGGGCATGGCCTGCGACCGTGCACGTGGGGCGTGGATTGGCAATCACCTCAGAGTACTTGGGCGCGCGGCAGACCGGGCAACCCCGGAGTTGCGCCAGGCGCATCCCGAGATACCGTGGGACCGCCTGTCCGCCCTTGCGGACGAGGGGCAGGGTGTCGTAGCGATGACCGCTGATGAGATGCAGGAGTACGTAGAGCGCGTGCTTCCGCACGTGGCCAGAGCGCTCAAGCAGGACTAGTGAGGCTCACGCCCATGAGAAGGGCTTCAGGGCACGTTCCCGCACGCGGCTATCGTAAGGACTGCGATACCCACGGGATGGCAGCGACCTGTGTCAGCCAGATAGAGACGGGGGGCTCCGTACGGAAGCCCCCCGTGACCATAACCAATACCCCCATTCTTGATCTGTTACATGGCGGACTTGACACGGCCGGCCACATCATCGGAGACCCAGCTTGTCCAAATGTCCTCATACCCCGTCAGGAACCAGTCAACTGCATCAGGCGCATCATCGCCGGTGTCCACAAGATGCAATAGCATGTCGTTTATCACCTCAAGCGGAATGTTGAACTCGAACAGGAAGTCTCGAACATCGGGGGCGCGCTCACGCAGACTGGTCGCGGCGACAATCTGGTTATCTTCTCTCGGGTATTCGCATGCGTAGAGGTTCTCCGCATTCCAGAGGTCCTCATCGTACGGGGGCTCCGCCAGCGGAGTCACATCCACCGTGGCAAGTACCCAGGTCGGCTGCCAGTAGTAACCGAACCAGGGATCGCCTCGCTCGTACGCAGAAATCAGAGACGTGGCCAGCGCCGTGTCGGATCCCGGTGTAAACAGTGAGTAGTACTCATCAAGCCCGTAAGCTTCCATCTTGTAGGCGTTGGTCACCTCACATTGCCAGCCGGGAATACAGCTGTAGAACCGTCCCTTGTCAGGGTTCTCCGGATCCCGGAACAGCTCCCAGTACTCAGCCATGTCGAACACGCTTTCGACACCAGGCATCATCGGCTCAATGCCACGCTCGGGATCACCTTCGATCATGTAGGTCGGCACCGCCCAGAACTGGGTCACCGGTGTGAAGGGCACACCAAGGTCCTCGCCCAGTCCCGTCGCGATGAGTGCCTGGTGGGGTTCACGCAGGGAGATGTTCGCCACCTCCATGTGCACGTCGATCTCGCCCAACTCGATGGCCTTGAGCCCGACCACATTGGAGGCAGTCTCGATTGTCGTGTTGTAGCCGTAGCCATGCTCGACGATGAACGCTGCCACATGGGTAAGAAAGGTCTGGGTATCCCACTGGCCATCAACGAAACGGATCGTCTCGGGTTCGTCACCCGAATCCGCGCACCCTGCGAACGCTGCAGTCACGAGGGTAGCAGCCAGCAGGAGCGCCACAATGAGTGAAAAACGTCGCTTCATTCTTTCGTTCCTCCTCTACGTTGTTGCACAGAACGCAGTATGGATCGGAGGTGCCGTCATGGACACGCAATATGGCTTACATTGATTGGGGGCGGTCAAAGATGATGACCACTCGGGCCATCGGCGGGACATCCTGTCTGTGAGACACAAAACAAGGATGCCGGACGGGTCAGGGAGATGAACTACCGCTGAATCGCGCGTCTTCATGAAGACCGCCGTATCTTCAGCCGGCTATTGATCAGGTCATGACTGCAGATACCGATCGCCGATTATGTGAGGGGACCTCGATATCCTGCGTCCTCCTTCAACTTCTGCGTTGTGTGACTGTAGTCAGAATACCAGATGTTTCCCGGTGAAACAAACGTCCGGAAGAAGCAGGGGGTGAGAGGCATATGCCACTCACCCCTTCGCCATCACGCGAGCCGACCGATCCAACCGGATAAGCGCGGGCCCTCAGCAATTACCTGTCTTGTCCTCCAGACTGCTTACGGTGGCCCCGCATAGCCCGGCGGTATATCAGATATGCAATACCACCCAGCACGGCCCACACCGGAATGTAGACGATGAACCAGATGGCGAGGCTGAGCAATCCCCGTCCAAGCGAGCCCAGCCCACTGACCGCATTGCGGAACACGTCGCCTGGACTCCAGACACCATGAACCTGGATATAGTAATCGCGATACTCTGTGGCCTCTGCACCCCTGTCGTCCATCACGGTAAGCCGCACGCTGTACCATCCCTCATCGCGGTAGATGTGCGACGGCGAAGCCTGGTTGCTGGTCGAGCCATCGCCGAATCTCCACTCATACGAGTACGGTGGGAAACCACCGGACACGTCTGCCGTGAACTGCACCGGTTCACCCTCATCCACGACGCGTGTGTCCGCTGTGAATGACACGGACAGTACCGCCTCACGCAGGAACACCTCGATCAGCGACATTGCGGACGTTTGTTCAAGGTACCGCATGCGCGCCTCGAGTTGTTCAATCTCGCCTCGTACCCGGGATACCTCGCGTTGCACGGCAAGCAGTTCCTCAACGGTGCCCGCCTGATCCATGAGGTTGAGGAGTTGCTCCTCGGTACGTTCCAGGTTGCGTTTGCGCGCGGCAAGGTCAACGTATTCCTCGGTTACGTCCGTGCTGGAGGTCGTCTCCCGAGCTACCTCGACCGCCAGTCCTCGAATGGCACTAAGTGCGCTCTCGAAACGGTTAGATTCAACACGCATAACGACGCTGCCAAACGTTCTGCCACCTTCCTGATACACTGACGACGACACGACGTAGCCACCCATGGTCCCGGCGATCCTGCCCACGGCTTGAGCCGTAGCATCCACATCATCGACGACCACCTCAAGGTAGCCACTACGAACTACCATCCGGTCCGAGGGCACCCCCGGGGGAGCTGCCTGGTCATCGTCACCAGGCGGCGATGGAGCCGGAGTCGGCGTGGGAGGAGGCACACCCCGTTCGTCATCTTCCCCAGGCCAGTACCCGTCCCCGGGCGATACACCGGGAGCTCCGGCCGCACAGCCGGTCACGAGAACCGCGATGACCAGCGTCAGCGCGGCGCCGATGGCAAGAACTCGTCTTCCTTTCATGTTTCTGTTCCCCTTTCAGTACCCCTCAATCTCTGCTGTTTCTGGGCCACCACCATGAGCATACCACTTGCGGCCCCGTCATAGGGCTCAACGAGGTAACCTCAATGTAAGTCGTACCTGCGAAACCGGGCCGCCACCAGGGCATTCTCGAGGTCATCACGCAGAGCAGATATGTCCTATTTTACGTCATACCCAGAGCCTTCACGCGCCGCCGTTCAGATTCGTGACCCATATCGACTGCACTGAAGCCCGCACCATCGCCGTGGCGGTCGATCACCAACAGTTGGATGAATTCAGCTGCCTCCACCTACTGTGTGAAACGTAATGTGTCGCGCAATGTCACGTCACTTATTCCGGTTGATATCACTGGAACCCCACAGACCGTAGCAGAACCCGTCTCCGTCGAGAATGCAAGGGGAGCCTCGATGGCGCGATATGTTGTCAGTTGACAAGCGGCACTCCTGTAACCGCGGATACGAGTCTCCTTGACACGAACGAGCAAGGTTCATTACCATTCATTTCACCTTCCCTCCCCACAGGCACTCGCAATGACACAATTGCGGGCTCTCCTGCGGTGCATTTGCCATCCGGTCCGAACAAGACTCGTTCACCGTTGAGCCCGCACGCTATCTGTCACATTGCGAAGTGTGCGGGAACAACGAAGACGATGAAGCTGGCCTTGAGGGTTGCATGTTCAGGTGATGGCATTATTCCGTCGTGCTGAGGATGAAAGGAGGCAACGGCATGCCGCAGACAATGACGAAAGACGAACAGGTGATATGCGGGCAGGCAGCGGACCTGTCCAGGCTGATTCATGCCAAGGACTGGGAGAGCGTGCTCAAGCTCCTCTCGACGCTTCACAAGGCTGACAAGGCTGGGCTGGTCTGTCAACTCGACCACAACACGATCCGTGAGGTCATTTCCCAGCTCAGTATCGATCAGTTGTCCGAACTGGTGGCAGCAATGAGGGAGGCAGATGTCTGTCTCTTTTGTGAGGCGATCGACCCACTAACACTTGCAGACGTTCTTGACGAGACGAATCCCGATTTCGCCGCCCACGTATTGCGTGAACTGCCCCCGGAGACCGTGAAGACTGTCCTGCCGGAGCTCAAGGACATCGACACCATTGCACCCCTGCTGGAGTATAAGCGTGGCACAGCCGGCGGTCACATGACCACGTCGTTCGTCGCGCTGGCACAGGACATGAGCGTCGATGATGCGATTGCCGCTCTGCGTTCCGAGCAGCCGCGACGCGATACCGTGGACACGCTCTACATCATGGACGCGCGGGGCCGCCTGCGTGGTGTGCTGACACTGCGACAACTTGTACTGGCCAGGTCCGGCACTCGTCTCCGCTCTCTGATGGAGAAGCAGGTGCTGTCGGTAACACCGGAGACCCCGGATCGTGAATGCGCCCGAATGATGGAGCATTACAACTTCTCTTCGTTGCCCGTGGTCGATGCCTACGGCCACATGGTTGGCGTTATCACGCTGAGAGAGCTGCTGCATGTCACACAGGAACAAGCCACTGCCGACATGTACCACATGGTGGGCTTGAGCGAGGCGGAGAGACTGTCGCGACCACTGCGCCAGTCGGTGAAGAAGCGCCTGCCGTGGCTGGTGGTCAGCCTGGGAATGGCCCTTATCTCGGCGGTGGTCATCAACCAGTTCAGCGCGACGATCGGCCTGGTAGTCGCTCTGGCCGCCTTTCTGCCGCTTATCTCCGCACAGGGCACGAACGCGGCGGTGCAGACCGGGACCATTTTCGTGCGCAGTATTGCCCTTGGAGAGCTTCGCAGGCCGTCGATGCGCCGCGCAATCCACCGTGAGGTATTGCTCGGCGTGATCAACGGCGCTGCGGTTGCAGCATTGTCGTTTCTCGTCGCCTTCGTGTGGATGCGCGACATCTGGTTGTCACAGGTGCTTGCACTGGCTATGTTTCTCACCATGGCGCTTGCAGGCGTGCTCGGAGCCACGATTCCTCTCCTGTTGCGGCGTTTCAGGGCCGACCCTGCTCTTGGCTCAAGTGTGCTGCTCGCCACGGCAACCGATGTCACCGGCTTCCTGTTTCTACTCGGCCTTGCAACCGCAATGATTCGACTCACCGGACTCTGACAACAGAAGTAGTAGTTGCGCAACGTTGTACAGTGATTTGACAAATCGTGTGAGATAGTCTAACATTCCACACCCTGACAAGCAGGTGAAACAGGCATGAAGGTACGAGCACACTGTACAAAGTCACGATGCTCGCGGAGCGTTGCCGGAGGTGTCCGGTCGCCCTGAAGAATCTGCCATTCGTAGCGCCCTTCGGCGGACTCTTCAGAGCATAGGGAGTCCGCCGGGTTTTTTTCCGACAAAATGGGAATAGGGGCAAACCAGAACGGGTACTTGTGCGTTGTACTGGAAGGAGGCGATGTGATGGAAGAGGAAACCAGGATGGAAATTG
>PWUO01000084.1 GCA_003562555.1 Dehalococcoidia bacterium | reverse complement strand
GCCCCAGATTGCGAAGTCGATCGGCGAGGTCGACCCTCTCCTCGATCGAGAGTGACCTGGCTGGAAGGCGCGCGGGCCCCGCGTCGAAACCGATTAACTGGAGTGCAGCCTTCACGGACGATGCGTAAGGATGCGTGTCCACGAAGTCGCACAGCGGGAACATCCTGTCCCACAGTGCCCTTGCGGCAACGAGGTCACCCTTTTCGCATACCAGCGAATACAGTTCGACCGTCTGCTCGGGCATGAAATTGCCACAGCCCCAGATCGAGCCGATGGCGCCGGCCGCCAAGCCATCGTACACAATTGAATCGCCACCAATGAACAGCTTGATCCTGTCCCCACACGCAGCCCGGATCTGCCGAATCCTCGCGAGAATGCCTGTGCTGTCCTTCACGTAGCGGATTGTGTCAATCTCCGACAATCGAGCGAGAAACTCCGGCGTCATGACTTCAGCACCCGCCTGAGGAAGGCAATAACAGATGATCGGGAGATCCGTTGCATCGGCTACCGTGGCGAAGTGTGTGTAGGCTTCGGTCTGTGTGGTGGATCTGTAGTATGACGGAAGCAGCATGAGAGCATCCGCGCCCAGGTCCTTAGCCTGCTTCGCATACATCACGGCCTCGCGAGTAGATAACGCTGAGGGTTGAATGACCACCGGCACCCTGCCGTTGATATGTGCACACATGATCTCGGTGAAACGTAAACGCTCCTCGGGCGTTAGCATGAAGAACTCACCGGTATCCCCCAGGATTATGAGTGCATGGACCCCGGACTCAATGAGCCGATCTGTCAGCAATTTCGCCTTCTCGACGTCAATCTCTTCATCTCGTGTGAATGGTGTGGCGAATGGGACGACTATTCCTCGAATCTCCTTCATCTTCCGGTGAACCTCCTTTACGTCTGTCCTTTGTCATGGCCCGAGGCTTGCACTTGCGGATACTCAACCTGTTGGAGTCCGGGTATCATCCATGACTCACGCTGCATCGCACTTACACCGACGACGATCCTCCCGGGGCGCACTGAAATGAGGTTGCCAAACCTCAACCTCATAGTATCTGAATGCGAAGAGGAACGAAATGCCACGGTGGGCCATTCATCACAGTCCGGTCAAACGAGTGAAGCTAACGCTTCTGATTCTGTCTTCATCATACGCGTCACATCCCTCATCAGCAGGTGTTCATCCTCGTTAATGACAATTCAATCCGCAGCAAGCGACAATCGCCAATGATGGTCAAGGAGGTGTCAATCGTTGGGCAACCTGGGAAAGGCATGGCACGTCACAATGAGCCACTCACTTCATCCCGCATACAGGCACCGCAAAATCACGACAATCCGACGCATAGAAGCTCCAGGCGTCCGGGTAGTGCGTTGCCGGACATAGATACGCCCGTGAAGATGGACGATACGCAGGTGACACCCTACGCCCCGGGGACGTTGTGTGCAGGAGACGATCTATGGTACTGAAACGAATGGAGCCAGCGATCGGAGTCGAACCGATGACCGGCGGTTTACGAAACCGCTGCTCTGCCTCTGAGCTACGCTGGCGCGGACGTAAGTATAGCCGATGCGTTGCGTACGCTTCAACGGACACGGGGCAGTTGGTTTCGTGTCGTGCACGTGCGGGCTTCCAGCCATCAATTACTCTGAGAGGCATTACGCGAGGGAATGACCTGCAGGTGCCACAGCAATCGTGAGCGAGGACGTGACCGCGAGGCATCCCAATATGCGGTGCGAAGTCCTTCACATCCGATCGACCCGGCCCATCCAGAAGTAACTGGGAGCCGCTGAACGGGCAGGTTTCCCTGCCCGTTCAGCGGCACGCGTACCGACTTGTCACGCCTGTCAGTCTATTGCATAGATGATTTCGACGGTCGCGGTAATGGTCGTTTCGCCCGGCTCGATCGGAGTGGTTGGTGCCGGCACGGCACCCGGACTGACAGTCTCCACACTGCGGAAGATGACCGGAGATGAAGAGGTCTCGGAGATATAGGTGGGACTCCCCAGTTCCACGCCTGCAAGTTGCGCAAGCTGCCCGGCTTTCGTCCTTGCATCCTGAACTGCGATACTACGGGCTTGCTCAAGATGCACAGACGGGTCGTCTATTTGGAAGTAGATGCCCTGCACCCGAATGTGATCCCCAGCCGCAGCGACTACCGCGTCCAGTACGATACCAGCCTCATCAACCTGTCGTATCTTGACCTGCACGTTGTTGGATACCCGGTATCCCGTAACCTGTTCTTCCTGACGGGCGGATTCCCACCGCGTTTGCTGCCAGATTGTGAATCCCGTCGTCTGGATATCTCTCTCCTCGACGCCGTGCTCACGCAGCACCACCATCACGTTCTCCATCGCGGACGTCGCTTGAGCCTGCGCTTCAGCAACCGTAATGGCTTGCGCCTGTACTCCCAGGTTTACCACGGCGATATCCGGCACGACGGTCACCTCACCTCTACCTTCAACCATGATTCCCTCCTGTTGGCCGACAAGCCTGAACTGCACAACCTCCCCCACCACAGTCCGGTCCACCGGGATGCAACCAGCTGGCAGCAACAGGAGCACAACCAAGGCGAGCGTTATTCCTATCATGAGACCTCTCTTCTTCATCTCCCTCCCTCACATCTGTCATCGGACGGCACGCATAGCCCTATGCGTTCATTATGCTTAGTAGCCACTCCCCGAGCCGCCATTACCGCTTCCCTGCCCGCTCACAATGAAGTCGCCTGTCATCGTGATCGGATGAACATCACAGCGGAAGAAATACGTCCCGGGAGTACTTGGAGCCACAAATTCGTAGGTGATCGAGTCGGGACCCAATATCATTTCGCCGACGAAAATGGCGGCAGTCGCAGCCTGTGTTTCGTACAGTGCGAAATTGTGATAATCGGCCTCAAGGTTGTCGAACAAGATGGTCACGGCAACCCCCGGCGGGACCGTAATCGAATCGGTGTCGAAGGCTCCGAACTGAGCGGAGAGTTCGATTGTGACGGATTCCACGTCATCCGCAACCACATCGACCGACATTATCGCTGTCACGGGTGGCTCAAGCGGTGTATGGTCGTTATTCACCAGTTGCACCGCAAAGGTATGGGTACCGGCCGGCACGTTCTGCCACGTGTGTGACAGTTCGGGCGTTGCGGCGTACGTGCCCGGTTCCGACACGGCTGGAGCTCCAGGCGTCGTTGGAGGATCTGCATTCATATAGTAGTGAATGTGACCCTCGCCAGCGACGTTAGGCTGTCCCAGAGCGTCCACAATAGTGAATTCGGTCACATTGATGGTCACAGTCACTGCTCCGTCAGGCAATGCGGCCCCTTCAGCAGGTGTCACGATCTCAACGGTGGGCGATGGGGTCGGCGTTGGGGTCGGTGTTGGCGCCGGTGTAGGTGTAGGTGTAGGTGTAGGCGGTGGCTCTGGTGCGCAGGACACCATTGCGAGTCCGAGTGCAATCGACAGTAAGGCGAGGCCCCTTCCCAGTGTGAATTTCATCATTCTCATCTTCCTC
>PWUO01000096.1 GCA_003562555.1 Dehalococcoidia bacterium | reverse complement strand
GTGTTCTCGGTCCTTGCGCCCGCAGACGGATCCATCAACTCAGCTACCGGCGAGTACGCGGCGCCCGGGTCCTCGGCGACCGATATCATCAGGGTAACAGATGCGCTCAGCAACAACTCCGATGCAACGGCAACGGTTGTGGGGTCGGGCAGCTTGAGCATTTCCCCGAATTTAGCGACCGTCCCGGTCAGAGGCCAGAAGGTGTTCTCCGCCTCGGGAGGGGCTCCCCCGTACAGCTTTGCAATCGCCTCGGGTCCCCGGTCCATCAATGCTGCAACCGGCGTTCACAACGCGCCGGATTCACCGGGCGCGGTCACAGTTCGGGTCACCGACTCCCTGCTCAACGCGGACGACGCAGCCGTCACGGTTGCCGGTGGAGCTTGCGGTCTGAGTTTCCACGAAATCGAGCCGAACGACGATACCGGTCCACCGTGGGATAACGTCAACGATTTCGGAATCGAGCTCGTCCCGGGCTGTTCGGTGACGATTACCGGCGTGACCGACACCAGTGGCGAGTCCGATGTCTTCAGGTTCGGCACGGGTAGCGCGAACTTCGTCACGTTCATCGCGACCTGGAGTTCGGGGGACGACGAAATCAGCTTCCAGCTCTATGATGTCTCGGGAGACAAGGTGGCCGAAAGCGACTCGTCGGAAGCCGACCTCGAATCTCTGATTTGGGCAGTCGATGCTGCCGGGGCGAGCCGCTACTTCGAGATCAAGGTAGAGGGAGATGGCGGCGTGAGCTACACGCTCATTATCTCTGCCAATTAGCCCGATTGCCGGTGGCCGGTCTGAAGAGCCGGTCACAGCGAAATGTGGGGGCCCACGCCTATAATTCGGCCATAACGCAATTGTTCTTTCCCTTCGACTTGGCCCTGTACATGGCGTCGGCGGCGTGTTTGATCATCGCATCCGCAGTGTCCTGCAACTCGCCTGGCATCTTCCGATTCAGTGATCTCCACTAGAATCACGGGAGACTCGTCTCCGCCAAGACGAGCCACAATATCGTTCGTCTCCTGGGTTGTGCCCCAAGGTGTCATACCCCTTCAGCCGCTCCGTCGGCCCCAGCTTCGATCGCATCCCGAGTCTGCTGCCGCACTCACGTTGGCATCACGGGCGATTTTCGCGACAACGTGATAGCATCCAGGCATCAGTACTGCTTGACAGCGAGAAATCAATTGACTGGAGATCGATACAGCGCTATCCTGTCTTGTCGACATACCCGCATCGATGCTGCGCGCCTTGATCGACAAAGGGAGCCGAGTATGAGAACTGGCTGTTCCTCGGACCGGGCTACGTGCGTCGCAACGTTGCGTTTGTCGCGTATCGCCATATTGGCAACTGTCGCCGCCTCGCTTGCGCTCGCAATGGGGGCGGGCGAAAACTCCCCCTTCACACAGTCACCGAGAGATCCCGACGGGTTCAGCAGGGGCGTCCCCATAGTTCACTATCACCAGGCAGAGGCCATCGATGAGGTGGTTTCGTATCTCGAATCACGCGCCGCCACGGACTACAACGACCCGGGGTATCAACAGAAGGTTGCTCTGTATCAGGCCGCTCGCAACGGGTCGGGACCACCGCCGGCGGAACTGGAGGACTCGGAGGAGATCGACGCCTATCTGGAGGCAAATCCCGAAGTGATGGCAGAGCTCGACGCGATAGGGGCGAGGCTGCTGCAGCTCTTCGTGGACCACCAGGTACCGCTCGATGTCCGGGAGATATACGCTTCGGTAGAAGGACTGGAAGAGTTCATCGACGGCGTGGACCCGATACTGAGACCGCAAGACGGTATGTACCACCTGTTCGGCGGCCCCGTGCATGCGATCGAGGTGCTGGCCGCTCTACAAGCCCGAAACGAGGGTATTCAATCGCAGGGCCTGGCCTCGTGGACCAGGGCAATTGGGTTTGGCGGTGCGCCGTGGGCTAACCGGGAGGTTGGGTACTACATCTGCAGCGGAGAGCACAGTGATTTCGTCATACAGGAGATGGAGAGATTCGGCCGGGCAACAGGCATTACGTTTCGGGAGGTGAAACGGCGGTCGGTCCTGCGATGGGCAGCGGGACTGACCTACATGCTCAGGGTGACGATTACCAATGACGTTCCCGGGGGCCTGGCGACAATTGGATCGGGAACCGCCTGGCGCTTCCTGAAACTGAACGCAACCAGCATGAGTCACGGAAATGACAGCGCTGCGCGGCTTGCGCAGCACGAGGTTGGGCATGTGGTCGGCCTGCAGCATGAGCATCAAAGGCCCGACAGAGATGACCATATCATCGTTGATTACTCACAGCTCGACGATTCTCTGAGTACAAAGTTCAACTACGGGAAGATACCTGCCGCATTCGTAAACAACTTCGACACAGACTATGATCATGAATCGGTCATGCACTACGTCCGTGCCTATATCACGCACCTGAACGGAGATCCCCACGAGGGGTACACACACAACAAGACAAACTACGGTAGCGAGAACGAGCAGAGCTTCCTGACACCAACGGATATCGAGATAGTCAATAAACTGTACGATGCCGAGCCGATCGTGCCGCAGCCTCCGGATGAGGATCCGGGGCCGGAGGTCATATCGTGTGACATCGATGGCCAGGGCTATTCGTTCACCCCGCAGGCCGCCGGTTACACAGTCTCCAACGACGAAACGTGCGTCGTGGGCAGCGGCCCGCCTTCAGATGATTCTATTCACATCTATTTTCCGGGCAAGACGGCCGGCGTATTCACGGACCCTTCTCCGGCGCCCAGCACGGCACCGTATCTGGGAATTCTGCTTATCGACGGATGGAAGTACTACTCCTGGGCCGATGAAGAGGACAGCTGGTTTACCATCGTTGTCACATCGTACGGCTCAATCGGGCAGCGTATTGAGGGAACGTTTGAAGGCAAGCTGGTCGAACAAGGTGGTGGCGAGTCGATTGTGGTTTCCAACGGAGTATTCTCAGTCAACAGGTATGAGTGATCGCCCGCTTCGGTTGCCCTACCCGCCCGCTGCAACACAGCTGCTCCATGCAGCAGCCCTCGGGGGTTACCGAGCCAGGTCAGAGCGCAAAGATTGTCAGGGACCTCAACCGGGCGAAGGGAGTCGAACCCTCGTCACGAGCTTGGGAATCGATCCCCACCCGCTTTCGCGCTGTGCACGCTTGTAGCTCGTTGTGTCTATTTGTATCAGATATAGAGAGATAGGTCAATCGGTTCGTATCGCTGTGTTGTCCCTCGTAGCCGCGTGTAGCAGACTATTTGGTCACAGTTTGGTCACACCTCAGGTCATCGAATGTCATCGCAGTCTACACCGAACAGCGGACCACAGCCGTGCAGTGCGACTACGGATACCCGTATCGCATTACAGTTACCCGCTTACCGTGGGCCTCATCGGTAAACACAACGTACGGGGTATCGGCGCTGTCAATTGCGATCGCCAGATTTCGCGCACTGCCTTCGGAAAAGTATTCTGACCCAACGACTGACCAACTCGCACCATCACGTTTTACTCCCCCCGGTTTCCACGGCCCGAACGTTGGGTCAAGAG
>PWUO01000021.1 GCA_003562555.1 Dehalococcoidia bacterium | reverse complement strand
GACTGCACCAGGTGCCGTCCGGTGATTCTCTGCTTCTTATAGCTGCCGATCGCGGCACGAACCGCGTCCTTAGTCACGCCACGATTATACCATCACCTGTCGAACACCATCGCCCGCATGCACTATGTCGTGATCACTCGCTCGTACCGTTTGTCATATGCCGGCCCACGCGGCTACAATGACAGGTTGGGAGCAGTTCTGATGCAGGTACGACGCGACTACTACGAGGTCCTTGGGCTCGCCCGCAACGCAAGCACCGAGGAAGTCCGCAAGGCATTCAGGAGACTGGCCTTCCAGTACCATCCGGACCGCAACCGCGAACCGGATGCCGAGGATCGTTTTAAGGAGATCAACGAGGCATATCAGTGCCTCTGCGATCCCGACAGCAGACGGTCATACGACACATTCGGACGAACAGGTGGGCCTGCCGGCGGGTTCGAGGACTTCTCCTTCGGAGGCATCGGAGAGATCTTCGAGACGTTCTTCGGAGGCGCCTTCGGAGACTCCGCACGACACGCTCCAACCCAGGGCGACTCGTTTCACCTGAAGGCAACATTGACATTCGAGGAGGCAGCGTCCGGCTGTGTACGTGAGTTCACGGTCAGGCGGACGGAAATCTGTGCCGACTGCCAAGGTTCGGGCAGTGCTCCCGGCACAAGCCCGCTTCGCTGCGCTGACTGCCGCGGCAGCGGCCGCGTGAGGCGTATGGAGCAAAGCATTTTCGGCAGGTTCAGTCACGTCGTTCGATGTCCCCGCTGTGTTGGTTCAGGCTCCGTGATCACTACCCCCTGTCAACACTGCAAGGGCAAGGGCCAGACTACCGTGACGCGTACGCTTCGCGTCGACATGCCAGCAGGCATCGACACAGGCAGTCGCATCACGCTTCGTGGACAGGGCAGTATCGGCTCGAATGGAGGAAGACCCGGGGACGTGGTGATAACCGCGGAAGTGCAGCCGCATCACCTGTTCACCAGGGAAGGACTGGATATCCACTACGAACTCCCGGTGAATTTCGCCCAGGCGGCGCTGGGCGCCAAGTGTGACGTGCCGGTGCTCGGAGGAAACACTGCCGTGCGCCTGCCCTCCAACACGCAGACCGGCGACGTGATTCGTCTCAAGGGCAAAGGCATACACGAGTCCGGAAGCAGGAAGCGCGGCGATCAACTGGTGCACGTCAGGGTGGTGACGCCGAAGAAGCTCAACCGGGAACAGCGAAAGCTGTTCGAGGAGCTTGCGAAGACTCTGCCGTCCGAGGGTGCGTAACGCCGCGTGTGCGTGGACTTCTCACCCGGCGCGTTGCACCTGACCGGTGAACCGGGCCACCGCCTTGCCCACCGGATAGCCCTCAAACAGCGCGCGGTAGATGGACATCATTATCGGCGCCTCAATACGCATCTGCTTCGCGAGGCGATGTACCGCCTGCGCGGTATGAACCCCCTCGGCCACCTGATGCATCGAACCGAGCACATCCTGGAGCTTGCGACCACGTGCAATCTCGCAGCCCACGTAGTGATTCCGACTGAGATCACTGACGCAGGTGGCTACCACATCCCCAATGCCAGCCAGCCCGTAGAACGTGGATTCGCGAGCGCCCATCGCAACCCCGAACGCAATGACCTCGCTCCAGGCGAACGCGATGAACGCCGCCTTGGCGTTGTCTCCGAGTTTCAGCCCATCCATCATACCGGCCCCAAGAGCCACGACATTCTTCAGGGCTCCCGCCAGTTCGACGCCGATTACATCATCACTGGTGATCGCGACGAACCGATGTGACGCGAAGAGCGCTTGCATTTCGTGCGCCACCTCGGAATCGGAAGCCGCAACGACTGCTGCAGCAGGAAGTCCACGCGATATCTCCCCGGCGAGATTCGGACCCGAGAGCGCACACACTCCTCGTAATCCCGCGACACCCACCTCATCGAGGATTACCTCGGTCATGCGTTTGCCGCTACTGACCTCCAGCCCCTTGGAGACGCTCACATGACACAGATCGACCGACAGCAGATGATGAAGGGACGACACGTTGTCGCGCATCGTCTGGGATGGCACCGCCCACACGACGACATCCGCACCGTCAAGTGCCTCCTCCGGCACATGGGTGCGTGCATACTCGATGGAGCCGCCCTGTTGGGCGAGTTCCTCTTCGGCCGTCCGGGTCAGCAGACACACCTGGGCCCGGTTTCGGGCAAGGTGCGCGGCGATTGTAGTACCCCATCCGGTATTGCCAACAATCGCGACCCTGACTTTGTCCATGATCCTGATATTCACAACCTCATCCAGTCAGGAACGCACGCTCAATACAGCTTGCGTTCGGTGCCCTTCATGAGGCGGCTGATATTGTCACGGTGTTCAAACACGATGAACCCCACTACTCCCACAGCGTAGGCCACGTGAGGAAGGGGCACCCGGCCCCAGAAGTACAACACAATGAGAATCGCACAGGTCACAATCCCTCCGACTATGGAGCCGAGAGACATGAATCTGCTTAGGAGCGCGACTACGGCCAACGTCGCAATCCCGATCAGCGCCACCGGCAGATTCAGATAGCACAACGTTCCAAAGAAGGATGACACCCCTCGACCTCCACGGAATCCCGCGAACACGGGATGTATGTGCCCGATTATCGCGGCAATCCCCGCGAGGCTCTGTACTACCGGCACATCAATCACCAATGAGCCGATCATCATAGACGACAGTGGCCACAGCAGCGTTGCCGCCACGACTGCAACGAAGGCCTTCGCACCATCGAGAATCAGTACAAGGTAGCCCCACTTGCGCCCTGCTGACCTCATGACATTGGTGGCACCCGTCTTGCCACTTCCCGTGTTTCTCAGGTCTCCTCCTGTCTTCAGCCACGTAACTGCCAGGCCGACTGGAATCGACCCCAGCACGTACGCCAGGAAGAGGATAATCAGCAGAAGGAACACGCTCATCATGCCTCCGACTCTTGCCGGCGTCTTGGACGGCGCCCGGCAGGAACGAACTCAAACAACAATGGGACTCCGTGATATTTGAACTGGCGCCTGAGCTCGCGCTCAAGGTACCGCGGGTATGTGGGAGGAACCAGCTTCGGGTCGTTCACATGGAGCACGAACTTCCACGGCTCTGCCTCGTTCTGGTGCGCCCAGACCACATCGAGCCGACGGGTACCCACCCGGGGTGGCGCATGCCGCTCGATAGCTTCCCTTACGGCAGTGTCGACGATCGACCGGGAGAGCTTCTGACCTCTGACCTTCCACACCTCGAACGCACGCTGCAGTACCGTCTTCACGTTCCTGCGTTCCTTGGCCGAGACGTGAAGCACCGGCACAAACGACAGGAAATCCAGGCGACGCCTCATCCAGTCCTTGTGCGCATCGCGATACTCCGGCGCCACCAGGTCCCACTTGTTGACCAGGAGTATGAGTCCGCGGCCGGATTCACGCACGTATCTGGCGATGGTCACATCCTGCGCGGTGGCGGGCTCCGTCGCGTCGAGAACCAGCAGTGCCACATCGCAGCGATCGATCGCCTGTATCGCCCGTATGACCGAGAAGTAG
>PWUO01000048.1 GCA_003562555.1 Dehalococcoidia bacterium | reverse complement strand
TTCAGGAAAATGCTTAACTCAAAACACTTAATCGAGGCTGTTGCCATGGTTATTCTAATGGGCAGTGTGCCGGCCAGGGCGTTGGAGGGTGCCGATCTTAACAGGAAAGGTTTTGCGCACGGTGCAATTGGGGTGCAGACCTATGTCGAATCGGAAGAGCTGCTGGCGGGAAGAGGAGTGCAGATCCCGGGGCAGGCAGAGCTGACCAGGGACGCTTTAGCGCAGATGTGGGTGCCGGAAAGCCGGATAGAGGTTCTGCCAGGCATACGCTAATCATCTTTGAACGGGCCTGCCGTAGCCTGGACCTGGAGAAAAAGTTGACAGATTAACCGGCCTGAAAGGCTCAAGGATTTTGTTGCCGGTGGGAGAAAAGCCCTTCTTTTTACCGGTTACAGCTTGCTGTTTGCTACTTAATTGACAATATTTATTCAGTGCGATAACATACAAATATATTAAAGATAATTTAGTTTTCCATAAGATTGAAGCTGTTTATTGTGTTACAATATATTAATAAATCATAAACCTGTTTGATAATGGCAAAGCTGTCTAAAGGCAGTGACGCAAAGCTAAAGGGTCTAAGGTTCTAAATGTGGAGCTATGATAGCCTGGGTGCCAAAACAGGTTATTTGTTTAAAGCTGATACTATTAATCGAATGGAGTTAATATATATGCTAAAAGATAAATGTTTAAGATATATACCTGTGATTTTAGCATTTGCCTTAATATTGCTTGCGGTTAGTCCATTTGTAGCATTTGAGAATCAATCAGTATTTAGTGGCTCAGTCCATGCTGCTCCAGCAGAAACAAAAGATATTTTAAAGGCAAGCGATAGCTTCCGGTTAGAGCAATGGCCTTATCATCACGATAAAACAGGAAATAGTTTTGACTTACAATCGTACGTTCAAGATGGAAAGATTGATCTTATCATCGGTTTTAAAGATGAATATTCTTTTGGGTTGCTCGGCGAGGTAAACAGGTTACAGCAGAGAAGCGCCGTACAGAATTTGGGTGGAAAAATTGAACATGATTTTACGATTATAAATGCTTTATCTGCCCGTTTGCCTTTGCAAGCAGTCGAAGCGCTATCTCAAAACAGTAAAGTAAGCTTTATTGAACCAAATTATCAGCTTACGATTTTATCACAGCAAGTTCCCTGGGGAATTGATCGGGTTTTTGGCCCGGAAGAGTATCCTTTTGCAACTTGGGAGTATTCTATAGGTCAAGGAATAGGTGTAGCAGTTTTAGATACGGGAATTGATAAGAAGCACGATGATTTACCAACTCTTTTAGGGGGCGTTAACTTTATAGACCATACAGATTGGGGTGTTGACGATCATGGTCACGGCACCCATGTTGCTGGAACTATTGCAGCCTTAGATAACGATCTGGGTGTGGTAGGTCTTTCACCCGCTGTCGAGCTCTATGCAGTTAAGGTAATGGATGAAAGTGGAAAGGGTAGTTACGCTTGCTTGATTAATGGTATAGAGTGGGTGGATCAAAATAATATTCCAATAATGAACATGAGCCTGGGCGGCAAAAGTTATTCACAGGCGCTAAAAGATGCCGTTGATGCTGCATATGATAATGGTGTTCTTTTAGTAGCTGCAGCCGGTAATGAAGGGGAAGGTACAGATAATGTTCTTTATCCGGCTAGGTTTGAATCAGTTATCGCTGTTTCATCTGCAGATAGCAATAATGATTTGCTCAGCACATCAAGCAGAGGGCCAAGTGTTGAACTTATTGCACCCGGGGTAAACATTTTAAGTACGCTTCCCGGTAACAAGCTAAGCTATGCTAGTGGTACCTCCATGGCAGCTCCCCATGTGGTTGGGAGTGCGGCACTGATTTGGAGCGCAGATTCCAACCTCAGTAATGAAGAAGTAAGGAATTTGTTAAGACAAACTGCGCAAGACCTTGGACTGCCAAAGGATCACCAGGGCTACGGGTTGGTGCGTCCGGGTCTTGCTGTAGCTGAGCTTTTTGGTATTGATAATGATGAATCAGACAATGATTCAGAAAAAAATTTAGATCCTAACATGGACGCCCGCTTGGCTGGTTTAAGCGTATGTACAGGGACGTTGAACCCCTTGTTTGCACCGGAGGAGACAGCTTATAGTTTGGAAGTTGATTATGATGTGGAAACGCTAGATGTTACCGCTGTGCTGTCCGATGCAGAAAATGCTTCAATGACAATCAATGACCAGGCCCAGGAAAGCGGGGTAGCTAAAGCAGTAAACCTAAGTGCTGCCGGAACAGAGACCGCTGTAAATGTTGTTGTTACTGCCGAAGACGGTGAAACCACAAATATCTATACCATAAATGTGAACCGAGACGAAGCGCCATCTGGCAATGCTGACCTCTCCGCCCTGGCGATCAGTCCTGGCACCCTGGCCCCAGCTTTTAATCCAGATGAACTTAGTTATGATGTTAATCTAGATCATGACCAGGGTTCAGTTGATATCACCGCTACCCTTGCAGATGAAAATGCCTCCTTGACGATAAACGGTGAAGAAGCAACCAGTGGAGAGGCTAAAGCAGTAAGCCTCGGTGCTGCTGGAACAGAGACCGCTATAAATGTTGTTGTTACTGCCGAAGACGGTGAAACCGAAAAGACATATGTTATAGATTTAGTTTCAGAGACAACAATAATTTCAGTAGAAGCAGTTGAGCTTTCAGTCGAACCAGCAGACTGGCAGTATACCGGGGAACCTGTGACCTTTACAGCAGAGGTAACGGAAGGCAATCAGGATGCTGAGTTTCGGTTCTACTACCGGATGCCTGGAGACAGTTGGAAAAGCGGCACTAGCTATAGCACTGAAAATACCTGGACGGTAAACACAAGCTACGTGGGCGAAGTACAGGTAGGTGTTATTGCAAGGGCAGCAGGTTCAGAAGTTTTTGAAGAAGCCCGGTATTTTATTGATTATAATATTGTAGCTCGTGTCGAAGTAGTTGAACTTACTGCTGATCCAGTAGAGAGACAGTTGGTAGGGGAACCTGTGACCTTTACAGCAGAGGTAACGGAAGGCAACCAGGATGCTGAGTTTCGGTTCTACTACCGGAAACCTGGAGACAGTTGGAAAAGCGGCACTAGCTATAGCACTGAAAACACCTGGACGGTAAACACAAGCTACGTGGGCGAAGTAAAGATAGGAGTTATTGCAAGGGCAGTCGGTACAGATGTTTTTGAAGAAACCCGTGCTATTATTGATTATGCTATTGAAGAATAAGATTTAAACGAAATATTAATTACAGCAATAGCTTCAATGGTCGGCGAAGCTATTGCAGGTTCTGAACTAAAAGCAGGTGGATTTACACCAACGGAAGCAACCGCTGCTTATCAATGGAAAATAGCTGGTGAAGCAGATGGCATATAGGAAGCATTAATCAAAACCTAATAGAAGTGGCAACGTTACTAGATCTGCAGCAGCATTCTGCAGCAAGTCACCCTAATATACATCTTTAGTCTTCTACAGCCAGGGTGCCAGCAGACCGAAACAACAGATAAATCAGACATATATTATAACCATGACTAGGCCC
>PWUO01000117.1 GCA_003562555.1 Dehalococcoidia bacterium | reverse complement strand
TTTTCCGGTCCGAAAGAGGTAGGGGCGAGCGACCGTTCTGCGAAGATTGCTTCAAAGATATGAGGGAGAAAATCAGTAAAGAAAAGGAGAAGAGGCAAGAAAAACCCAAACTTGAAGATATCATCGAGAACAGTATCGGCATGAAGTTTAAGCTGATCCCGGCGGGAGAGTTCATGATGGGCTCGGAAGAGTGGGGCTATTCGGAATATTCGGAACCGGTACACAGGGTGAAGATAACAAAGCCGTTCTACATGGGTATTTATCCTGTAACACAGCGTGAGTGGAAAGCTATCATGGGCAAGAATCCGAGTGATTTCAAAGGTGATAATCTACCCGTTGAAAACGTTTCATGGGACGACTGCCAGGAGTTCATCCGAAAGCTCAAATCGAGGGAAACTGGGCATGAATACCGTCTACCTACCGAAGCTGAATGGGAGTATGCTTGCAGGGCCGGTTCGCAAGGGAGGTACTGCTTCGGCGATAAAGAAAGCAAGTTGAAAGAGTACGCGTGGTATTACAAAAACAGTGGGAAGAAAACACATCCTGTCGGTATGAAAAAACCGAATGCGTGGGGATTACACGATATGCACGGGAACGTTTGGGAATGGTGTCAAGATTGGTATGATAGTGATTACTACAAAGAGAGCACGGAGGAGGACCCGAAAGGACCTTCTAATGGCTCCCTCCGTGTCGATCGTGGCGGCAGCTGGTGCCTCGTCGCCGGGCTCTGCACGTCGGCGTACCGCCTCCCCTACTCGCCAGGCTACCGCGACGCCTACCTCGGTTTCCGTCTCGTGAGGTCATTGTGATGTTACTACTTACTACTTTATTACTTTACTACTTACGAATGTGAGCGATGCCCGAAGGCGAGCGGCGAAGCCATGCGAAGCCTAATGGCAGAGTGAAGACGAAAGCCCCACGGAGTGGGGTGCGCTGAAAAATTGGTAATCAAAGAAAAAAGGAGAAAAAAGATGCAGAAGATATTCACGATAAAGTTCGAGGACAAGCTAGAGAGCTTCAACGACTCGATACTCTCCAACTTTCTGGGGGACAAGGAGATCATAGACTGGGAAAGCCAGTTCTTCGAGCGTAAGAACGAATATTATTGGACGGTCATCGTTGAGTACCGATCACCCACGAGTAAAACTTCGGACAGAAAAGAGAAGAAAAAAGATGGATACAAAGACATATTGACCGAGAACGATATGCCGTTGTTCGACCGTCTCAGAGAGTGGAGGAAGGAAACGAGCAAGGAAGAGGGCGTACCACCGTACATAGTCTTCACCAACCGTGAGCTCGCTGAGATAGCCGTCATCAAACCCGAGTCTTTGAACGCGTTGCAGGAGATAAAGGGTATCGGCGACGGGAAGAGAAAAAAATATGGTAAGGATCTTATCGAGTTGATAGAAGCCCACGGATACCCTGTGAAAGAAGAAGGAGACTGACATGACAGAAGAACTCCAGGTGTTCGTCAAGTGGGTTGAATTTCTGAAGTGGCTGCTTAACACAACAGATAAGTTCCCAAAGAAGGTGCGGTTCACCTTCACCACGAGGATCGACAACCTCACTTTGGATATACTGGAAGACATCATCGAGTGCCGATACGATCGAGATGTGAGGTCAGATGGATTGAAGAAAGTCAATATCCAGTTGGAGAAACTGCGTGTGCTCCTGAGGATTTGTCACGAAGAGAGATTTCTATCGACCAGGCAGTATGAATACTCCGCTGTGCACATAAACGAGGTCGGCAAGATGATAGGCGGGTGGTTGGGAGATGAGCGGGAAGGATGAAACGATACGGATATCTATTCGATAGAGTGGTGAGTTTCGAGAATCTTTTGAATGCTTCAAAAGAGGCCTTCAAGGGGAAGAAACACAAGCAAGAAGTGGCAAAGTTCTACTTCGATATGGAAAAGGAGATATTGAAATTACAGAAAGAACTGAAGGCCAGGACGTACGAACCGAAGCCGCTGAACACATTCCGTATCAAAGAACCGAAGGTCCGTGAGATAGGCGCTCCTGAGTTCAGAGATAGGGTGGTACACCATGCGGTATGCCGGATGATCGAACCTCTGTTCGAGAGGAGCTATATCTATCACAGCTATGCGTGTAGAAATGGGAAGGGAACCCACAGGGCTATCGAGCGTGCACAGGGATTATCGAAGAGATACGATTATTTTATTAAATGCGATGTCAGGAAATACTTTGAAAGCGTGGATCACCGTACATTGAAGCTGCTGTTGCGGAGAAAATTCAAGGATCCTGAATTACTCTGGCTGCTGGATAAGATAATCGATGCGTATGGCGAAGAAGGCAAGGGCATCCCCATAGGCTGTCTCACCAGCCAGCACTTCGCCAATTTCTACCTCGACAGATTCGACCATTTCATAAAGGACGAACTCGGAGTTAAGGGTCACCTGAGATTCATGGACGACTTCGTGTTGTTCGGGAACGAAAAAGAAATACTCCACGAACTACGGTCGAGGTTCGCCGATTTTTTACGTGAAGAACTTAGGCTATCCCTCAAGGAAAGTGCAACGGTGTTGGCACCGTGCACCGAAGGTTTACCGTTCCTGGGATTCAGGATATATCCAAGTCTGATAAGGATAAAACATCAGAACAAGAAACGATTGATCAGGAAACTTGGAAATAGAGTGGAAGAATACAATGAGGGCTTGATATCCGAAGAGAAGTACGAACAGTCCCTCAGGAGCATAAGCGAACATTTAAAGATAGCCGATACCTATCGGCTACGCAGGGAAATCTTCGAGAAGATGTTCCCGTAGGGTAACGGTCGGAGATGGCTCCAACCGTGTCGATCGTGGCGGCAGCTGGAACAACGACGCCGAGAACTGCACGTCGGCGAACCGCAACCACAACTCGCCAGGCAACCGCAACGACAACCTCGGTTTCCGTCTCGTGAGCTCAACACTGCGTCAGAAGCGTATCGTTCACGGATGATACGCCCGAGCAAAAGTGATGACCAGACCGTTATCCCGTGCCGGCATTGACCGGACGAAGAACAACACTGCCCGCCTCTGCTGGTAGGACTTTTCGTTTCGAACGTGGAGGCGAGCAACCTACATCAAACCAGTTATCGAAAAAGATATAACTAATACTCCGTTATCGTAATAAAAGGTGTTAACATGAACTGTCCGAACTGTGATACGGAACTTCCCGATGGGGCGAAATACTGTCCTTACTGTGGACCTATAACCAAAGAGAAGAGCGAAGCTAAGGGAGGCAGCGA
Organism: Dehalococcoidia bacterium; assembly: GCA_003562555.1. Lineage (GTDB taxonomy): Bacteria > Chloroflexota > Dehalococcoidia > GIF9 > AB-539-J10 > SKVJ01. The sequence goes on along the minus strand of PWUO01000117.1, from coordinate 291 downwards.
TTTTGTTGCCGTCCGTTCCGCCGGAGCCGGTAGTGTTTACGCTCCAAGCACGAAGATAGAGATGGGTGAGAAGAGGTATGTTTGTCCTGGGTGTGGGAATATTATAGACAGTAGAAATCATCTACTCGTATGCTCCTGCGGAAAACGTTTTTGCGAACACTGCGAGAGCTTTTTCCGGTCCGAAAGAGGTAGGGGCGAGCGACCGTTCTGCGAAGATTGCTTCAAAGATATGAGGGAGAAAATCAGTAAAGAAAAGGAGAAGAGGCAAGAAAAACCCAAACTTGAAGATAT
>PWUO01000234.1 GCA_003562555.1 Dehalococcoidia bacterium | reverse complement strand
GACACCGTGGTCGCCGCTGGCGGCACGTTCATATTTTCGGAGACGCCGGAGATAATCGGCGCAGAACACCTGCTCGCCCGGCGAGCGGCAAATGACCAGGTGTGTGCACGAATCTACGAGGTCGCTGCGAGAATGGAGGAGCGGATGAAGTCCACCGGTGTGGACATACGGGGCTCACAACCCAACCCGGGGAACATCCAGGGGGGAATGACCACGCTGGAGGAGAAATCCCTCGGCGCCATCGCCAAGAGCGGCAGGAGTCGGATAGATGGTGTGCTGGAATGGAGCGAGCGGCCGCCGGGCAGGGGCATGTACTTCATGGATGGCGCCGCGAATACCCCTCAGATATTCCTTGGCTTCGCCGCCTCCGGCGCCCAGGTAATGAGTCTGAACTACGGTGCCGGTCTGTGCACTAGGCTGCACAACTACACGTGCGCCGTAGGAGGTATACCAGTTCTACCCGTCGTGAAACTGTTCAGCAGCCCTCAGGACATGTCCGAGAGCGCCTATTTCGACCTCTACGCCGGAAGCATCATCGAGGGCAGGGAGTCGATCGAAGAGGTCGGCCAGCGCCTGCTCGATGAGATCGTAGCTGTTGCATCGGGCAAGCCGGTGAAACAGGAGATGAACACACGCTACCGCGAACCCCTCATCATGTACTACACGGGCCCAATCCTGTAGCATGCCAGCGGAGCGCGGATACGTTACTCGGGATTGAACACAGAGGCCGGCCGGAAGGTCGGCCCTTAAGGAGGTTTTCGGATGTCTCATCACAACAGAATTACGGCCGTACGGGCGAGGGAGATCATCGACTGCCGTGGCACACCCACTGTGCAGGCAGATGTATGGGTCGACAACGTGTTGCGGGGAAGGGCAGACGTGCCGAGCGGTCGCTCTACGGGAAGCCACGAAGCACACGAGCTTCGTGATGGAGGTCAGAGGTACTCAGGCTTCGGCGTCCGCAAGGCCGTTGCGAATGTGAATACGATCATCGCGGACGCGCTGGTCGGTCGGGACGTCACCGAGCAGCGGTCAATCGACCGCGACATGATTGCGCTGGATGATACGCCGAACAAGAGCCGGCTCGGCGCAAACGCCATCCTCGGTGTATCTCTCGCCGTCGCCAGGGCGGCAGCAGCTTCGCTCGAGCTCCCCCTGTACCGGTACCTGAACTCGAGCGCACACGTGCTGCCCGTGCCGATGATGAACCTTGTGAACGGTGGAAAACTGTCGTCCAACGACCTCTGCTTTCAGGAGTTCATCATGATGCCCGTGGGCGCCGCGAGCTTCTCTGAGGCCCTGCGGATGACCGCCGAGATCAATGCCATCCTCCGTCCGATAACGGCAGAGCGGTACGGCAAGCTCGCCATCAACGTGGGCGATGAGGGTGGAGTGGTTCCTCCTATTGTCGACGTACGCGAAGCTCTTGACCTCCTGTGTGAGGCGGTGAGCCGTTCCGGCTACGCCGAGCACATCGTGTACGCATTCGACTGTGCGGCAACCCACCTGTACGATCCGAAGACTCGCAAGTACACGTTCGAAGGCAAGGAGCTCACGAGGGACGAAGTCATCAGGTTCTTCCAGGACCTCTGCGCCGAGTACCCAATCGCCTCGATAGAGGATCCGCTTGAGGAAGACGACTTCGAGGGATTCGCCGAGATCGTCAAGGCGCTCGACGGCGTGCAGATCGTGGGAGACGACCTCTTCGTTACCAACAAGGCGCGCCTCGCTCAGGGGCTTGAGAGCTGCTCAGCCAATGCAGTGCTGTGGAAGGTGAACCAGATCGGCACGCTCACGGAAGCCATGGAGACTGCCGCCATGGCGTTCCGCAACGGCTACGGCGTGTGTGTTTCGGAACGCTCGGGCGAGACCGAAGACCCGATGATCGCAGACCTTGTGGTCGCGCTCAACGGAGGTCAGATCAAGACGGGAGCCCCCGTTCGCAGCGAACGCACCGCGAAATACAACCGCCTGCTGCAGATCGAGGAGGAGCTGGGCAGTGCAGCCACCTACGCCGGCCATAACTTCCGTCGGCCCGTGTAGCGTGCCGCATACAGAGTCGGGCTATGTACATCAGGAACAGAGAGGACTTACTGTCTCACGGCAGCAGCGAGTTGAGAAGGGCCGCCCTCGATATCGCCGAGCATGCCCTCACCAGGGTGGATCCCTACGAGGCGACGAGGGAACTTGTCAGCCTTGACGGGAACACGCTTCGCGTGGGAGACCTGACCTATGACCTGTCGCAGCGGGGCCGTATCTACGTCTTGGGAGCTGGCAAGGCCAGTCTGCCCATCGCACGGGCGCTTGAGGATATACTCGGCGAACGAATTCATGACAGCCTGGTGACGGTCAAAGAAGGCCAGGAGTCGGGTACACACCTGATCAACTTGAGAGAGGCAAGCCACCCGCTGCCAGACGAGCGCGGCTTTCAAGCATCGAAGAACATGATGCGGCTCGCACAGCAGACTGTCGAAGACGACATCGTCTTCTGCGCTATCACCGGAGGCAGCTCCGCACTGGCCCCGTACCCGGTGGACGGCGTGAGTATCGATGACAAGCGACTCGTACACAAGCTGCTCCTCGAGAGCGGCGCAAGCATCCGTGAGATCAACGCCGTCCGAAAGCATCTCTCCCTCATAAAGGGCGGACGACTCGCCCTGGCGATATTCCCGGCGGAGATCATCAACCTCACAGTTTCGGACGTGACCGGGGATCCATACGACTACATAACGTGCCCGACTGTCCCTGATACATCAACCTTCGACGATGCCCGAAGGGTTCTCGATAGGTACCGGCTGTGGGAGCGTTTTCCGCCCCCCGCAGCAGCCTATCTTCGCGACGCGACGTATGAGTGTGAGAACCCGAAGGGTTTTGGTGATCACAGGGTTCATACGTTCCTGCTCGTGAAGAGCAGCACGGTATGCGAGGCTGCGGCGGAGAAGGCGCAGGAGTTGGGGTTCGCGCCATCCATACTCACCACGGAGATGGAGGGGGACAGCATCGAGGAAGGGTTGGCCTTCGCGCAGAAGCTCAACTCCCACGAAGGCAAAGGGCCGATAGCGATCATCGCGGGCGGTGAGACGACAGTCACACTGGAGTCCGAAGGAGGAGAGGGAGGCCCGAACCAGGAGTTCGCGCTCAGCGCCGCGCGCGTCCTGTCGATCGACGAGCAGGTAGTGCTCTCGCTGGATACCGACGGGACCGACGGCCCAACGCCCCTCGCAGGAGCGCTCACTGACCGCTCCACGATCGCACGTGCACGCGAATCGGGTGCGGACGTCGATCTTGCACTACAGCGGCACGACGTCAGCCCACTTCTGCGTGCGCTCAACGATGCGCTCATCACGGGGCACACCGGGACAAACGTCAATGACCTGAAGCTTGGACTGCGTCAGTGAAACTGAAGCCATCACAGAGGAGATAGGAGGCCACACAGTGAAGCACGAGGAACGAAAGGGTAAGGTACAGACGGTACTCGGACTGATCGAGCCTTCGGAACTGGGCATTACGCTAGCCCACGAACCCCTTATGAGCGATGGATCCGGG
>PWUO01000190.1 GCA_003562555.1 Dehalococcoidia bacterium | reverse complement strand
CCGACACGGTCAAGCCAATCCTGCCGGTACATCAACCCGAAACGATTGCTCGGAAGCAGGACGGGTACCATGTAGAGATCGCCGTTCACTCGACACGGCGTCAGCGTCTCTTCCTCCGGAAATGCGTCGACCAGGCCCGGGTAGTCGTTCCACCGATCATCGAGTTGCACGAACAAACCTTGCCCGGCCCACTGCTTGTAGAGGGCATCCGGACCACGATGGAGCATCAGAATCTCCGGATAGTCTCCGCCGGCAATAAGGACCTGCGCTCGCTGGCCAAGCTGTGCGGCCGGCATGATATTCACCGTCAGGTCGATGCCAAGCGCATCCATCACGGCTGCCGGGAAGTGCCCCTCCGGGTCAACCTGGTTCGCCCATACGCCGGCCAACCAGGTCAGTTGTACCGGCTCGTCTACGCGCGCCGCCTGCTGGGTTCCAGCGCCCCATATCGCGCTCGTCAGCACGCAAATTGTGATTACAGCGACAATGATCTTCTTCATCGTCTGCCTCCTTCTACGGATGTGCTTTCCTGCGAGTCAACGACTCGCATGTTTGATCCACTTGCGTCATCCACTCGCCAGAGCTCCTGGATAAGCGAGGAGCTTTCCCAGAGCGTCCATGCGAGTTTCGGCGTTGAACTCCAGACTCCGCAAGCGACATCGGTGGCGCCGGGGTCCTCGGCCCACGCCCACCTCAGTCCTGGTTGCGGAACACTGCCGTTGCCTGAGACGCAGCTACACACGTGGACGGTGGACCACGGAGCTGCCAGAACCTCGTGAGTCGAAACCGCAACGGGCAGCCCGGCGGGTTCCGGGATGACCCCTGAGCACACGCGAGTGTGAAGCTCGCCTGAGGTGTGGTTCACCAGATACAGCTCGACTTCGTCTGTCTCAGGACACTGAAAAAAGACAAGTATGCGAGGGGTAACGGCATACTTGATTGCGTGATAGACGGTACGGGGAATGCCGGCGTAATCGATTATCCCGCCGTCCATGCACGGCCAACAGTCATCGAGCTTCCACCAGAGCACTCCTCCGGTGTCCGGCCATCGTCGCCGACAGTGCAGGAACAGGACCATTGCGCCCCATGCCTGCGCAAACTGACTCACGGCTATTGCTTCCTCAAGCGAGTTCATGCTGGAAAACGCCTGCCACATACGCACGCTCTGTTCGGGGAAGGATCTGTGGAACGTGTCAGTGCTACCTCCGTGAAGGTTCCAGACCCAGTTGTCGAGCGGCCACCGGAGATCACCGGACACGCCACACTCAATCGCTCTGGTCGAGGGTAGCGCATAGGCTCCCCCTTCGCTTATGAAGCGCGCCTCTTCCTGACGGATGTGCAGATAGTTCCCGGACGGGCTCCACGGTCCCCAGTTACGGTTGTCTCCGCTCCAGGGAGACCGCGGGTACTCAACCCCCCATGGGCTCGACGGATGATAGTAGCGGCCCGGGTCAAGCTCTGCCGTCACCATGGGGAGAATATGATGGTTGATCTCATTGTCGGCAGGGTCTCGACCATGGTCGTGGTTCGACATGTCGCTTTCGTTGTCACCACACCACGCAGCGAGACAGGTGTACGCGCGGAGACGCCGAACGATGTCTCGCGCTTCGGTCTCTACCCTCTCGAGAAAGAGCCTCGCCTGGGGATATATGCCCGAAGCAAACAGGAAGTCTTGCCAGACCAGAAGGCCGAGCCGGGAGCACGTGTCGTAGAACTCAGGGAGCTCCACATACCCACCGCCCCATACCCGGATCATGTTAAGGCCCATATCTCGCGCCGAGGTGAGCAACGCTCGAATCCTCTCGGGCGTCGCTCTACTGTACACTGCGTCGCAGGGTTGCCAGTTCGCCCCGACTATGGGTAGCGGCACGTCGTTCACGAAGAACTCGAACGGATATACGTCGGTCTCTACAGGCTCCTGAAAGGGTACGTGCGACCAGGCCCCCTGGTCTCCGCCGTCCAGCGGGGGCGCATCGTGACCCGCGGTCGCCACTCGGTACTCCACAACGTGGCGGACGGGAGGCGAGGTCCTGACCGTGATCACCCGAATGCCGAACTGCATGTTCCAGCTGTCAACGAGCCCACCGTCGTGCCGTAGTTCTATCGTTACGTCATAGAGGGCCTGATCACCGTACCCGTTCGGCCACCAGAGAGCCGGTTTTTGTACGACAAATTCGCAGACAACTCTGGAGTCCCTGCGCGGTACGGCACACTCGCAACTGAAGCCCCCATCGTTGTGCTGACCCATCACACTCATGGTGAGATCGGCATCGTTTCCGTTGAGGAGTATCTCGCCGCGAACGGTTGCTGATGAACCATCAGGCGCTAACGCAACTGTGCGAAGCCACGCATCCGCGATACACGGACCATCTTCAGTCACGAGTTCGACGTTCCTGAAGATACCCGACATGACGATACGCGGATGGTTGTCCCAGCCATAGCTCATCTGCATCTTCCGTGCCGGGAGTCGCTCGGTCGTTTCGAATGCGGCGGTCAGGCGCGTCTGGTCGATCCCCCAGGCGGCAGCTTCCTTGGCGGCTTCCCGTACCGGAGACTTCAGACAGATATACAGCTCATTCACGCCGGGAATCAGAGCGGTGCAAACCGGGAAGCTGTGCCGCATGAACATGCTCGCGGCCTCTCCAACACGGTGGTTGTTCAGCCAGATGACTGCATAGGTGTCGAGTCCATCGAACTTCAACCGTCTGCGGATGTCGTGAAACGGGTCTTCCTCGAGATCGTCAACACTGAAGCGACAGCGGTACCAGAAGTCCTGCGACTCACACCAGTACGAGTCGCGGAAGCGAGCATCAATGAAGGGATCTGGCACGACCCCCTGTCTGAGCAGATCCTCCGCCGTGCATCCGGGTACAGATGCCGGGAAGTATCGGAGAGTGGCCGCCTGTTCTGGACAGTCGGCCTGACCATGCGGGCACCATGCGAACTGCCAGTTCTCGTGAAGCCGTCGAACGTCTACCATTCTTTGGACCGAAACCGATCGGCACCCTCCAGTATGATATAGTTGCGAAACTGTTGCGAAATCGTACCATGGCTGCGCCGATCCGTCAAGAAAAACTTCGTTCTTCGCGAGTCTGACTCACGCCGTGGTCGTTGAGCCCCTCACAATCAGGGCTCCGCGGAGGAGGATCTCTTGTCCCTGCTGGGTGAGATCCCCGCTCAGCTGGCGATGGATTTCCGCAGCCGCGAGCTCTCCTATGTCGTGCGTCGGTTGTGACACGGTTGTGAGCGGCGGCCTCAGATGGCGAGCGAACGGAAGATCGTCGAATCCAACCAACGATATCTGCTCCGGCACAGAGACTCCCATGGAGTCGAGCGCGTCGAGAACGCGCATCGCGGTGAGATCGTTGGAAGCAACGAACGCCGTCGGAGCGTCTGTGCCTCGCAGAGCATGCTCAAGGAAATGGCCGATGTCCGTGTGCGCCCCATGGGCCACATCGAGCAGTACGGGCGGGTGGTAATCCGGGTCGACGTCGGCCATGCTGTCGCAGAACGATCTATACCGCAGTATCTGGTCGCGATGAACCTG
>PWUO01000166.1 GCA_003562555.1 Dehalococcoidia bacterium | reverse complement strand
TTGTGCCCTCGTAGCTTCACATTACGAACCCCCGCCGGTCAACGTTTCTACTGCCCCTTCCTACAGCGACTCGAGCCATTCAATGATGTTTGGGTCACGTCTCCACTTCGACTGCGAGTAGGATAGCGACCCCTTCGGTTTGGCACGCGAGAGGATGCGCCGTTTCATCTGCAGATCGAGTGCAGCGTACCTTCCCGTCGTGTTGATGCTCGCGTGGCCCAGCCATTGGCTAATCGAGTAGAGATCCACCCCTGCGCAGAGCAGGCTCATGGCTGTGCTGTGTCGCACAGTGTGTGGATGGATTCTCTTGCCCGCAAGCGAAGGACAGATGCTGCTTGCAGCCTCGACGTAGGTGTTGAGGAGATAACGAACCCCAAATCGAGTGAGGGACTCGCCTCGGTTGTTGACAAAGAGCTTCTTCGGCGAACCGGGCTCAAGCTGTCGTTCGGCGAGGAGTTCCTTCAACAACGCCGCCGTCTGCGGCCAGAGCGGACAAGTCCGTTGTTTTCTGCCTTTCCCCGTGAGTCGTACCAGCGAAGGACGACCGAGTTGCAGATCGCAGGCACGCACATCGAGCACTTCCTGCACTCGGGCACCCGTGTTGAACATGAAGGCAAGCAGCGCATGATCGCGACGACCGCTGGCATGCGTTCGGTCGATCGAAGAAAACAAAGCGGTCAGTTCTTCGTCTTCCAAGTAATCGGTCGGCTTTTGAGGTTGGCCTCGTTTCACGGGAATGGCGAGAATCGGATGAACCTCGTGCGATCGTTGCGGATAGCGACTCCCAACGTAGGTAAAGAAGGCACGGATGGCGGCAAGACGAACGTTACGGGTCGCAACGCCGTTGTGCCGCTCCTGCTCGAGGTAGTCAAGAAAGCAGAGGACGTCGTCGACCTTCACATGCTCGAGATCCAAAGCAGTGGGATGCAGGCGTAGGCGGGAACAGAGAAAGCGCAGCAACAGCACGAGTGAATCCCGGTAACTACTTTGGGTGTGCGGACTCATCCCTCGCACGGCAGGCAGATACTCGCTGAAGTACTCCGCCAGACAGCGAGAGAGAAGTGAGGGTTTGGTGGTTTTCATACGGGCTTCTCCGTACCATCCGCCGGCTCACCCAGCACCCGCGCGGAATGAGAGGCGAACCGGGCGCTTGCGGCCGAAGAGAGATCAGCGACAAAGTGCAAATACCTCTCCGTCGACACGATGGAGACGTGACCCATGTAGGTCGCAAGCTGCGGCAGTCGTGAGTGCAATTCGACCCCGCTGCGGTACCAACGCAATAGGGCATGGACTGCAAAGGTGTGCCTCAGGCTGTGGATTGTCGGACGCCGATTGTCGGCGCTACGGATACCTTCTGCGTCGAGCAGCTGCCACACTGCAAGCCGCAGCCGACCCTTACTGTAACCGTCCGCCTGCCGGAAACCGTTCCACAGCAGCCTCTTCCCGCCCTCTCTCTGTCCGGCGAGTCGATGACGCGCCTCGAAATACCGTTCAAGTTCGGCGACAGCATCCGGAGATAGCGGGATCTTCCGCGATTTGTGGAACTTCGAATCGCGGATGTACAAGACACCGTCCGTTGGATCGTAGTCCTGAACCTCCAACCGCAGTAGCTCTCTCAACCGCAACCCGGCACAGTAGAGCAGGACGACGGCGAGACGCACCGCTTCGCGTCGCAGGGGCATGTGTGCCATGCTACGCAGCTTGAGCGTCCCGTCCAGCAGACGGCGGATCTCGCTCTCGTTGAAGATATAAGGAAGGCGCCGCACGTGCTCGGGAGGAAAGAGCCTTGAATCCGGCACGTAGCAATCCGGATCGGTGCGCCGACGGTAGAGGCACAAAGCGCGCACGGTACGCATCTCGGCTCGTCGCCCCCCGCTTGCCACGTGCTTCCTGCTCTCACACCAGCTGAAGAACGTCGCGGCATCCAGATCCGACGCCTGGCGTTGGGTAAGAAAGCGGTCCAGACTCCTCAGCATGAAGTATTCACTCGAGTACTTTCTTCCCAAAGCCTGTTTGTGGCGCAGGAATCGCACCATAGAGCCGGCTAATGCCGAAGTAAAGCGACTCATGTCGGTCATCGCTGCACCCCCCGTTGCGCTCCGCCGGGCAGCGGTAGACCAACCCCTCTGAGCTCTTCGACGTCGAGACCCAAATACATACACGTGCTCTCGGCGAGGCTGTGACCCAGCAGATCACCAATCTCCTTCAGAGACGTGCCTTGACGCAGAAGATGAACCGCGTAGGAATGTCTGAGGCAATGCGGGCCCTGCAGCCGGATGTCCAGACCGCTTCGCAAGACGCGCCTGCGAAACGCTTCCGAGACCCCCGTGCCTTTCATCGGTAGGTACGGGGCTCGGGATGCGAGAAAGACCTCCCGCCGGGGCGAGCCGGTCCTACGCGCCTCCCGTAGATAGCGGTAGAGCGTCGTCGCCGCCAGATCGGTGAGCGGGAGTATGAGAGTCTTCTTGTTCTTCCGTTGCAGGACCCGAATACGGTGAGAACGCCAGAGAATGTCGTCCAGACAAAGGCAGACGATCTCCGAGGGGCGAAGTCCATATTGAGCCATGAGGGTAAAGATCGCGTAGTCTCTCATGCCGCTGCGACCGGATCGTTCAACCGATTCGAGAAAGGCCTTCACCACATCCCAGCGCAGAGCCCGCGGGGGTTTCTCGAGGCGATAGACTCGGGGGGTGTCAATCTCGGTTCGCAGCTTCGGCGGAAGGTGCTCCGAGAGTTCCAAGAATCGCAGGAATCCGCGAACGTGAGCCACCACGTGCTGCATGGTAGGCCGGGACCTGGTGGAGCTGCTCGCGTCGATGAAACGTTCGATCTCCGTGGTGTTGATCTCTGTGAGCGAGAATCCATCAGAGGCGCGGGAAAAGTGATCGACGAAACGGGTTATCGTGGAACTGTGCTCCCTGATTGTTTTCGCTTCGAATCCACGAACCCTGCCAAGATGATCGGCGTAGCGATCCACCCAACTCCTCAACGGACCCGGCTCTTCCGGACGTGACGGGCCTATTATTCCACTCTCCTCGAGGTACCGGCGCATCGTCGTGACTCCGCAAGCGCATCGAGAATCTGGAACCGCCAACCGACTTCGACAAGTCTCCCAGTCCTCGACGGTGAGCTCATGGAGTTTGCGCTCAGAGTGATCCTGTAGATAACGCTCGACGCTCCCGAGCAGACTCAGATAGTACCTTCGCGTCGACAGCGTGTAGCCGCGCCGAAGCAGCCAATCGTCAAATCCGTCGAGAACAGGCCCGAGAAACGGAAGGGAGCGGTAATAGCCGGTCTTCCTGGGACGTAATTCTTCCAGCATCGTATCCTCCTGTCGTATTCGCGTACTGCAACGACAATACGATGCCCTGAGTTATGTGAAGTGATTTCGGAGTAAGTATCGGAGCAGGCGTTAGCTACAGTTCCAACTCCACATTACGGACAACTCCACATTAATCAAGCAGAAGCACCGGATGGACGTGGGAGCTTGAGTTCATCGACAGGATGTGGTCTTTCAGTTCGCGAAACATTGTCGCCCGCCGGTAGCAGGGTTCGAGACCGA
>PWUO01000283.1 GCA_003562555.1 Dehalococcoidia bacterium | reverse complement strand
CTCAAGCAGTGTGACCCCTGTGACAAGGCGCGCGATAAACGGTGTGATCGCGATCGTCGCAAGGAACGTCGCACCACCGAACGTGAGCCTGCGGCTCACTCCGGTCAGATAGTCAGACGTGGACTTTCCAGGCCGCACGCCGGGGATGAAGCCTCCCTGCTGCTGCAATGTTCGTGGAAGGTTCATCTGCTCAAAGATCACCATGGTATAGAAGAACGTGAACCCGAACACCAGCAGGAAATACACCCCCCAGTACAGCAGACCAGCCGGCAGACCCAGCGTCGGGTCAAACGAGTTGTAGATGGCATCCCAGAACCCCGGAGACTGCGGGTTAACGAAATAACTCGCAATAAGCCGCGGCATCTGCATCATCGCGATCGCGAAGATCAGGGGGATCATGCCAGCCGTGTTCACACGCAGCGGGATGTAGGTAGATCCAGACTGCCGGTACATCCTACCACCGCGGAAGGTGCTCTTCGCATACTGCACCGGAATGCGCCGGTGTGCTTCGATGAAGAGCACGATGATCATCAGAATCACCGCACCGAGAATGCCGAACGCGATTGTCCCTATGGGGTTCTCCTGGAAGGCGAAACTGATGCGTCCCACATATTCGACCATGGATGCGACGATTCCGCCGAAGATGATAATGGAGATTCCGTTACCGATACCACGCTCGGTAATCAACTCTCCCATCCAGACCAGGAACATCGTTCCTGCGGTTATGGACAGTATAATCGTCGCCGTCGTCAGACCGTCCGGATGAGCGATCACGTTCTGACTGGTCATCAGCGCGATCTGCGAGTAGCCTTGCAGTGCGGCCATCGGGACCGCGAGGAAATGTGTAATCCGGTTGATCTGCCGCTGCCCGGCTTCTCCCTGTTGCGAAATAGCCTGCAGTTTCGGAATCACGGGCACAAGCAACTGCATGATGATGGACGCGGTGATATAGGGGTACACGCCCATGGCGGCGATGCTGAAGTTACGCATCGCGCCACCGCTGAATAGGTCAAGCATCCCCAGCAGCGCGTTCTGGTCAAAGAACTCGCTCAGCGCACGGGGATCCACGCCCGGCAAAGGCACATGAACCAGGAACCGGAAGGCCACGAGTATTCCAAAGGTGAAGAGGAGCCTCTGCCTGAGGTCCGGTAGCGAGAACGCATCCCGCATTGCCTGGATGAGACGTGGCTGACCTTCTTTTTGCTGCATACTAGGCCTTCCTCACAGTTCCTTGCGCGGCCTTGATCTTCTCTTCAGCTGTGGCGGAGAAACTGTCCGCCTGAACAGTGAGGCTCTTCTCGAGATCACCATGGCCAAGCACCTTGGTGGGGCGGGAGAGAGAGCGAATAAGACCGGCGTCCTTCATCTCCCTGGGGGTCACCTCGGCACCTTCAGGGAAGGAATTGAGCGAGGACACGTTCACCACGTTGAACTCGATCTTGAAGACGTTGGTGAATCCCCGCTTGCGAGGCAGGCGCTTGATGAGCGGCAACTGGCCTCCTTCAAAGCCAAGTCGTACGCCCTTGTGATGTCCCTTCTGACCCTTGCTGCCACGACCGGAGTACGTCCCGCGACCGGAGCCATCACCTCTCCCTACCCGCCGGGAACGGCGCTTCGATCCCTCAGCGGGACCCAGTTCATTCAGTTGCATCGCTGGCCTCCGAATCATCCGACGTAGTCTTGCCCGCCACGCGCTCCTGGGATACCTGCTCGGCTAACCGTAGTGACCTGAGAGCGAGGACGGTGGCGCGGGCCACATTTATCCGGTTCTGACTGCCGAGGGATTTGCTCACTACATTACGAATCCCTGCCAGTTCCAGTACGGTTCGAACCGTGTTGCTCGCGATCATGCCACGTCCCTGCGCAGCCGGCTTGATGAGGACCACAGACGAGCCGTACTTCGCAAGTGCCTCGTGAGGAATCGTCTCATTCACGATCGGCACACTTACGAGCTGCTTGCGTCCCATGGCCCCCGCCTTGCGAATTGCCTCAGGCACGCCGGTAGCCTTGGCGAGACCGACACCCACATGCCCATTGCTGTCGCCCACAACCATCAGAGCTCTGAAGCGAAGCCTGCGACCACCCTTCACCACCTTGGTGACGCGGTCAACAGTCATCAGCTTCTCCTCGAGTTGCAGGTCGGAGGAGTCGATTCTCTCCAGTTTGGTGCTTGTCTTAGTAACTGCCTTCATACAAGATACCCTTTTCTCTCTTAGATAGCGCTGGGAAGATCATCTAGAACACGAGCCCGGATTTCCTGGCCTCATCGGCAAGTGCGCGTATGCGGCCGTGATACATGAAGCCACCACGATCGAACACGACTTGTTTCACGCCCTGTTCCAGGGCCCGCTCTGCGACAAGTCCACCTACACGCCTGGCGATCTCGGTCTTGGAGACTTTGCCCCCGTCCCCGATGACCGCCGGATCAAGGGTGCTTGCCGCGACAACGGTGTGATGGCGATCATCATCGATCACCTGGGCATATATGTGCTGGATACTGCGGTACACCGCCAGGCGCGGACGTTCGGCAGTGCCACGGAGCCTGCGCCTCACACGCTCGTGTCGGATCTTCCGCATCACTATCGGGTTCTTCCTCGCCATGTCACACTATCCTTTTGTGACCTTGCCTGCCTTACCAGGCTTCAGTCGCAGCTTTTCCTCAGCGTACTTGATGCCTTTCCCCTTGTACCGGTCGCACACCCTCACCGCCCGGATCCTCGCCGCCGTCTGACCGACGACTTCCTTATCATGTCCGGACAGTCGGATACGATTCGTTCCTTCCACCACTGCATCAACACCCTCCGGCAGGGAGAACTGCACCGGGTTGCTGTAGCCCACCTGGAGTACCAGGTCGTTGCCGGTCTTCTGCACACGATACCCTACGCCGTTGACCTCGAGTACCCGCTCAAACCCACCGCTGACGCCCTGCACCATGTTGGCAAGCAGGGTACGGGTCAGGCCGTGCATAGACCTGTGGATGCGATTATCGCTGGGCCGCTCCACCGTGAGCATCCCGTCGCGCAACGTGATGCGCATGTCGCGATTCAGCGCGCGCGTCAACTCACCGCGGGAACCGCTGACTACGACCACATTGTCGTCAGATACGGAAACCTGGACATCTCCAGGTACTGTTATCGGCATTCGTCCAATTCGAGACATTTACCTGTTACCCCGCATTCGACCTACCAGACGTAGCACAACACCTCGCCACCGAGCTTCTTGCGCCACGCCTGCTGTCCGGTCATGATTCCCTGTGACGTCGACACGATAGCGATCCCGAGGCCTCCGTATACCCTTGGTATCTCGGTCTTGCCTGCGTAGACACGTAATCCGGGACGACTCACCCGTTCGAGACCAAGCACTACCGGTTGCTTATCGACATACCGTAGCTGCAGCCGGATCATCTGCGAAGGCTTCGCCTTGACGATCTCGTAGTCCTCCACGAAGTTCTCCTCTTTGAGGATCTTCGCAATGGCCACCTTCACCCGCGAGTGAGGAACAAGCACACTTTCGTGGCCGACCATCACAGCGTTCCTAATTCTCGTGAGCATATCGGCAATGGGATCGTTAACCATCGTGTGCGCTCCTCACCAACTCGACTTCCTGACTCCAGGGATAAAACCAAGAACCGCCCGTTCCCTGAAGCAGATACGACACAGCCCGAACTTTCGCATGTAGCCACGCGGCCTGCCACATAGGCGGCACCGGCTGCGGCTCTGCACCGCGAACTTGGGCTCTCGATTCGACTTCGCTATCTTCGATTTCTTCGCCATATTCAGTCTCCCACGAGCGGCATTCCCATGAGCTTGAGCAGGACTCTCGCCTCATCATCGCGTCTCGCGGTGGTCACGATAGTCACCTGCAGCCCACGTACCTTCTCGATCTTGTCATAGTCAATCTCGGGAAACACGATCTGTTCCTTCAACCCGAGGGTGTAGTTCCCGCGACCGTCGAATGCATCTCCCGAGATGCCGCGGAAGTCACGAATGCGGGGCAATACAATCCCAACCAGTCGGTCATAGAAGTCCCACATGCGCTTTCCGCGCAACGTCACCATCATGCCTATGGGCATTCCCGCCCGGAGCTTGAAGGCTGCGATGGACCGGCGGGCATGAGTTACGACCGGCTTCTGTCCGGTAATAGTCGCCAGATCCTTCTCGGCTGACTCGAGCGCCTTGGCGTTCTGGATCGCCTCGCCGAGGCCGATCCCAACCACTATCTTCTGTATTCGAGGAAGCTCCATCACGTTCTCGTAACCGAGTCGATTCTTCAACTCGGGGAGCACTTCCTTCTGATATCTCTCTTTTGCACCCAGCATGATGGTCGCTCTCCTCAGTCAATCGGTTCTTGGCATGCCCGGCAATACCGCGTCCTGCGGCCGTCCTCACGCAGCCTGACGCCTACACGAGTCGGCTTCTTGCACTTCTCACAAACGAGCTTCACGTTTGAGACATGAATGGGTGCCTCAAGTTCCACAATTCCGGCCTGTCTGGCAGCCCGGCGGGCTCGGGAGTGCCGCTTGATCATGTTCAAGCCCTCCACAACCACGCGCTCACTCTTGGGCACCGCACGGCGCACCTTTCCCTTCTTACCACGGTCCTTTCCGGTAATAACCAGGACCGTATCATTCTTTCTGATTCTCACGTCAGACTACCTCCGGAGCGAGCGAAATAATCTTTGTGAACGCCTTGTCTCGCAGCTCACGGGCAACCGGACCAAACACGCGACTCCCCTTAGGATTGTTCTTGTCGCCCAGCACCACAACCGCGTTCTCATCGAAGCGAACATACGCACCGTTGGCGCGCCGGAAGGGCCTGGCCTCACGTACGATGACTGCCTTGATTACCTCACCCTTCTTCACCGCACCGTGCGGCATGGCCTGCTTCACCGTGGCCACAATGATGTCGCCCACATGTGCATAGCGCCGCCGACTCCCACCGGGGATGTTGATACACATCACTTCCTTGGCACCGGTGTTATCGGCAACCTTCAACCTGGTCTGTGTCTGAATCATTGTTCACCGCCTTCATCAAGCACCACACCACCACCCTGACCCTCCACCCGGGTCACTACGCACCATCGCTTGCGACGCGAAAGGGGACGCACCTCGATGATCTCCACAGTGTCGCCCACATTACAGGCATTGCCTTCATCATGAGCCATGTACTTGCGGACACGTCGCATCGCTTTCTTATACAGCGGGTGCCGGCTGAAGGTATCGACGGCAACGACCACCGTCTTGTCCATCTTGTTGCTCACTACCCGACCCTTGATTGTCTCCTTCTTGACCATGCCGTTCACCTGATCCCCAGTTCTCTCTCTCTAAGAATAGTCTTCAGTCGGGCCATGCGCCTCTTAACCTTGAACATCTCGCGATGATTCACGAGTTGCCGACTCGCCACCCGGATACTCAGTTCGACCAGTTCACGGTCCGACTCATCGATCTTCTTTCTGATCTCGGTATCAGAGAGCATTCGTATCTCTTCAGTCTTCAACCTTCGCCACCTCTCTCGTCACGAACTTCGTGCCAATCGGCAACTTGTGTGACGCCAGCCGGACCGCTCTCTTGGCCACTTCCTCGCTGATGCCAGACAGTTCGAACATGATCCGGCCACGCTTGACAACCGCGACCCACTGGTCCGGCGCGCCCTTGCCTCCACCCTGCCTTGTCTCGGCCGGCTTCTTGGTTATCGACTTATCAGGAAACACCCTGATCCACAGCTTTCCCTGGTTGCGCAGGAATCGCACAAACACACGGCGCGTCGCCTCTATCTGCCTTGCCGTGATCCAGGCATTTCCATCCGCGCAAAGCCCATACTCACCAAATGCAACGGTGTTGCCGCTGTGAGCTGAGCCGAGTCGTCGGCCGCGGTGGACCTTACGATACTTCACTCGTTTCGGCTGTAGCACTTCGCCTCCTCGCCTCGGGCAGGATCTCCCCTCGGTAGACCCAGACCTTCACACCGATGCGCCCCATCAGGGTGCGCGCCTCCGCGAAACCGTAGTCTATGTCTGCCCTCAGGGTATGCAAGGGCATCCTGCCCTCGTGAACTGTCTGTGATCTGGCAATCTCCGCACCGCCTAAACGACCTCCCACCTGAATCTTAATACCTTGCGCGCCCGCCTGCATCGTGCGGAACGATGCCTGCTTCATGACACGACGGTAGGGAACACGAGCCTCAAGTCTCTCTGCTATGTTGAACGCCACAAGCTTGGCGACCAGCTCAGGATGATCCACCTCGCGGATAGTCAGACGAACACGATCCTTGGCCACTTCCTCAAGTTCCTTGCGGAGCAACTCGACGTTCTGGCCACCACGTCCGATAAGGATACCAGGGCGGGCGGAGAACGCCGTCACAAAGATCTCACTGCCGGTTCTTTCGATATCAACTCGCGCAATACCACATTCACGTGCGCGCCGCTCGAGCACCTTCCGCAGTTGCAGGTCCTGATACAACAACCTGGCGTAATCCTTGCCGGCATACCACCGACCCTGCCACTCTTTCGTGATTCCCAGTCTGAATCCAACCGGATGAACTTTCTGACCCAACTCTAGGCCTCCTCAACGTGCACGGTGACATGGCTCGACCGCTTAAGTATCGGGCTGATCCTTCCGCGCGACTGAGGGCGAAACCGCTTGAGTGTTCGCCCTTCATCGGCGTAGATTGCTACTATCCGCAGAACAGTGGCGGGTGTCTGGTACGTGTTCTCCGCAGTGGCAGCCGCCGATTTAATAACCTTGGCCACCACACCAGCAGCCGGACTCGGCATGAACCGAAGGACAGCGAGGGCCTCTTCTACCTTCATGCCTCGCACCATATCCACGATCCGCCGGACCTTCCGGGGCGGCATTCCGATGTCTTTTGCTACGACCTTAACGTTCATTATTTCTCAGTGTCCTACCGTTTCTGTGCCTTGCTCTTGGCCACATGGCCACGGAAAGTGTAGGTAGGCACGAACTCTCCGAGCTTGTGTCCCACCATGTTCTCAGTGACAAATATGGGTACATGCTTTCTACCATTGTGAACAGCCATCGTGTGCCCGATCATCGACGGAAGCACAGTGGACGAACGCGCCCACGTGCGAACAATCGTCTTCTCACCAGACTTGTTCAGCGCATCGATCTTCTTCTCGAGCTTCGGGTGACAGTAGGGCCCCTTCTTCAGTGATCTTGACATACTATTTTCTCCGCTTGATTATGAAGCGATCCGAGACCGTCCTGCGTCGAGTTCTACCACCAAGCGCTGACTTGCCCCAAGGAGTCTTCGGAGGCATGCCCAGCGGCGCGCGACCCTCGCCACCACCGTGCGGGTGATCCCGCGGCGTCATAGCCGAGCCTCTCACCGTTGGACGTCTGCCACGCCATCTGCTGGCTCCTGCCTTTCCAAGCTTCTCGTTCTTGTGATCGACATTGCCGAGCTGGCCGACTGTCGCGAGACACTCACAGTGAATCCGCCGCAATTCCTGAGATGGCAACCGCACCACCACGTAGTTGCCCTCACGGCTCATAAGCTGGGCCGAGGCTCCTGCGCTGTGTACTATCTGCCCGCCCTTGCCAGGCACGAACTCCAGATTATGCACCTGCGTGCCTACGGGAATCACCCCGAGCGGAAGCGCATTCCCCGGCTTGATCGGTGCCTCACGTCCTGCGACCACCGTATCCCCGGGCCGCAGACCGGCCGGCGCCAGGATGTACCGCTTGTCGCCATCGGCATAGTGGATGAGCGCGATCCGCGCAGTGCGATTCGGATCATACTCGATGCTCGCCACCTTGCCGGGCACTCCAGGCTTGTTCCTCTTGAAATCTATGATGCGGAACTTGCGCTTGCTGCCACCGCCCCGATGCCGGACCGTAATCACGCCACGGTTGTTGCGGCCTGAGCTCTTCTTCACCGGCTCCAGCAGCGCTTTCGTGGGAGGCGTCTTGGTCAGTTCCTCCGATACGACCGCCACTTTGCCTCTTCTGCCGGCAGATGTTGGCTTGAATTTCTTAAGAGCCATGAATACCGTTTCCTCTACTGCTACTCAGGGTGTTCGAAACCCTGGACTATCCGTGCCGTCGCTGCCACCTGGTCTTCTTCAGCAGCTTCTTATGCTGATGCTTTCGGATTTTCTTCCTGCGCCATTTGAGTACTGATCCCATTACACGCCCTCGAAGTATGTGATTCGGTCACCAGCCTTAAGCCTAACAATGGCCTTCTTCCATGGCGACGTCGCCACCTGCCGCCGCCCACTTCTGCGCAGCTTGCCGGGCACGGTCACGACGTTCACGTCGACCACTTTCACGTTGAAGGCCTTCTCAACAGCACCCTTGACCTGTACCTTGTTGGCGGTACGTGCGACCTCGAAGACGTACTTGTCCTGCGCCTGGAGGTCGGCCGCCTTCTCAGTGATCAACGGCCGCCGGATAATATCATGCAGATTCATCGCTACTCCCCTTGCTGCCCCAGATCTCCTCTATCTTGCGGAGGGCCGCGACCGGCAGAATCAGTCTCTGGGACGACATCACGTCCAGGGTGCTCACCACGGAACACTGCCGCACGGTGGCGCCCTCGATATTCTGCGCGGACAGCGACAGAGCAGGCTGAGACTCGGGAACCAGTATGAGCGTCGACGAGGACTTCCCTGCACTCGCGATGATGCTCGCTACCTCGCTGGTCCTCGGCCGTTCCATCTCGAGGCTGTCGACTACCCACAGCGCACCCTCGCGCGCCTTCTCGGACAGCGCACAGACGAACGCCAGCCGGCGCATCTTCTTCGGCATCCGCTGCCGGTACGACCGGGGTGAAGGTCCAAATACAATCCCGCCGCCTCGCAGCAGTGGGGACTTGATGCTACCCCTGCGCGCACGCCCGGTACCCTTTTGTGAATACAGTTTGCGCGTGCTTCCGGAAACTTCGCTACGAGTCTTCGTGGCAGCGGTCCCCTGCCGTCTGTTGGCAAGCAGGCACGTGACAGCCTGGTGGACTACGGCTGGCCGGAAGGGAACATCGAAGACAGCGTCCTCGACGTCCACCTCATCTACCGTCTCTCCTTTGAGATTATGTACGGGAATCTTCACGTTACTCACCCACCTTTTCCACGATGACAACGCCACCGTTAGCGCCGGGTACCGCACCACGCACCAGTATGAGATTGCGTTCGGCATCGACGCTCAGGACCTTGAGATTCAACGCGGTGACACGCTCGTTCCCCATGTGGCCGGCCATCCTCTTCCCCTTCAGTACACGTCCGGGGAAGGTTCCGCCGCCTACCGAGCCTGGAGCCCTGTGCCGGTCGGATTGGCCATGGGTCTTCGGTCCTCCGCGGAAATGATGGCGCTTCACGCTGCCCGCAAAACCCATACCCTTCGAGCGCCCGGTCACCTTCAAGAGGTCCCCCGGGGCGACGAAGCCTGCGTCGACCTTCTGGCCGACCTCGGCACCCTCTGCCGGGGCACGGAATTCGTGCAGGTGCGGGTGGTCACCGAATTCCCGCAAGTGTCCCTTCTCCGCCTTGTTCAGGCGCTTCGAGGTGCCGAATCCCAGCTGGACAGCCTCATACCCATCCTTCTCACGGGTCTTCACCTGGATGACAGTGCACGGGCCCGCTTCGATAGCGGTCGCAGCGACGCATTCGCCACTCTCGAGGAACAGCTGCGTCATACCTATTTTCTTGCCAATGATGCCACGCACGGGAACGCTCCTCACTCGCGTACTTACAACTTGATATCGATCTCGACACCCGACGCGACATTAATCTGGGTCAACGCATCAATAGCCTTTGCCGTTGGCTCCTGGATGTCGATAAGCCTCTTATGGGTACGTATCTCAAACTGCTCACGGCTGTCCTTGTCGATATTAGACGAACGGGTTACACAGAACTTCTCAATCCTCGTGGGAAGTGGCACAGGTCCAACGACAATGCCCCCCGCGTTCTCCACGGCGTCGATAATCTGCCGGACTGCCTGATCCACGAGACGGTGATCAAATCCCCTAACTTTGACACGTACCTTCTGACTGGTCATCACAATGATTCCTGCCCTTTTATCCTAACTCTTCTTGGCTAATTGCTCGGCAATGCTTGCCGGAACCTGTTCATATCGGAAGAACTCCATCGTGTGGGTAACTCGGCCCTGGCTCAACGAACGGAGGGCAGTCGCGATCCCGAACGTCTCACCAAGAGGAATATGACAGCCGATCACCGTCGAGTCCCCCTGCGTATCGATCCGTTCGATCCGGGCACGCCGGGAATTCAGATCGCCGATCATCTCTCCGGTGAACTGCGACGGCGTAGTGATCTCGAGCTTCATGATGGGCTCAAGAAGAACGGGTTTGGCCTTCGGCAACCCACTCTTGACGGCCATCGAGCTGGCTATCTTGAACGCCATCTCTGAAGAGTCCACGTCATGGTAGCTGCCATCGTACGCAGTCGCCACGACATCCACCACCGGATATCCCGCCGGACCGCCAGTCTCGACAGCTTCCCGAGCACCGGCCTGGATCGCGGAGATGTACTCGCGTGGAATAACTCCACCCTTGACCCCATCGACGAACTTGAACCCGCTGCCACGTTCGCCGGGCTCAAGCTTCAGCCACACATGTCCGTACTGTCCGCGGCCACCCGTCTGACGCACAAATCTGCCCTCGGTCTCGACCGCACGGGTAATGGCCTCACGATAGGCCACGCGCGGCTTGCCAACGTTGACCCTGATGCCGAACTCGCGCGCCATACGTTCCACCATGACCTCGAGATGCAACTCGCCCATCCCCATGATGAGTGCCTGCCCCGTCTCGGGATCCTGGCGCACCTTGAAGCTCGGATCCTCATCGACGAGCTTTCCGAGCACATCCTCCATCTTCTCTGCGTCCGACTTGGCGCGGGGCTCGATCGCCATCGACAGCACCGGTTCGGCGAACCGAATCGATTCGAACACCACCGGCCGCGCCGTACTGCACAGGGTATCGCCCGTGGAGGTTCCCCTGAGACCTACCGCGGCAACGATACTTCCCGCCTCGGCCTCCGTCAGTTCCTCGCGACGATTCGAGTGCATCAGATACAGGCGGCCAATACGCTCGCGCTTGCCCTTGCCCGTATTAAGCAACTGCACTCCGGACTGAATGCACCCGGAGTAGATTCTCATATAGATGAGCCGTCCCATGAACGGATCTGACACGACTTTGAACGCAAGCGCCGCGACCGGCTCATCATCGCTAGGCGCGCAGACTATCTCTTTTTCTCCCGTCACGTCATGCCCCACCACGGGCGGCACATCCATAGGAGACGGAAGATACGCGACGACCGCATCCAGCAGAGGGATTATGCCCTTGCCTCTCAATGCACTGCCGCACATGACCGGCACCAGCTTGTTCGCACCGGTCGCACGCCGCAACGCCTGTCTGATCGACGCCGCCGGTATATCCTGTCCTTCCAGGTACGGAAGCAGGATTTCATCATCGTTCTCGGCCAGCTTTTCGATCAGATGATGTCGCCACTTGGCGACGGACTCAGCCTCGCTCGCGGGTATCGACTCTATGCTGATCGGCTCCTGAGCGTCCTCCTGGAACACCAGCGCCCTCAGTTCCACAAGGTCGATCACGCCACGGAAGGTCGCCTCGCAGCCGAGCGGCAGCTGTACCGGCACGGCGACGGCGCCGAGCCTCGACTCGATGGTCGATACGGTGCGGAAGAAGTCGGCACCGACGCGATCCATCTTATTTACGAAACAGATCCGGGCAACGTGATACCGGTCGGCCTGACGCCAGACCATCTCGGACTGGGCTTCGACGCCGGCAACCGCGTCGAGAATGACAACTCCACCATCAAGTACCCGGAGGCTCCGCTCCACTTCTGCGGTGAAGTCAACGTGGCCCGGAGTATCGATTATGTTGATTCGATGATCGCCCCAGTGACAGGTCGTCGCGGCAGCCATGATCGTGATACCCCGCTCGCGCTCCTGATCCATCCAGTCCATGACTGCGGTACCTTCATCCACACCACCGATCTTGTACGTTCGACCGGTGTGGTGAAGGATGCGCTCGGTGACGGTGGTCTTACCGGCATCGATGTGCGCGATAATGCCAATGTTCCGCACCTTCTCCATGGCAATAGAGCGGGTCATACCTTCTTCCTTGGTTGCCTGAACGGCCTTAACTGCAGCCATGTCACCAGCGATAGTGGACGAAGGCCTTATTCGCCTCCGCCATTCGATGAATCTCCTCACGTTTTCTTACCGCAGAGCCTCTGCCCTGAATGGCATCGGCCAGTTCGGCAGCCAGCTTCTCCTGCATGGACTTGCCACTGCGGGCACGCGCAGCCAGAATGAGCCAGCGCATCGCCAGGGCCCGCCCCACACGCTTGTCAACCTCCATAGGGACTTGGTACGTGGCACCACCAACTCGGCGCGGCTTCACACGGATCAGCGGCGTCGAACTGTCGATTGCCTTAGTCAGCACCTCGACAGCTTCTGCGTCCGCCTGCTGCGCAGCCAACTCCATCGCACCGTACACGATGCGCTCGGCCGTCGACTTCTTACCCTTCAACATGATCCTGTTGATGAACTTGGCCACGTCGACACTGCCGTACTTGGAGTCCGGCGCAATCACGTGCTTCTTTACTCGTTTTGCTCTTCTGGGCATGTTCTCACACCTCGACGACGACTACTGCGGGCGCTTGGCTCCGTACAGACTTCTACCTTGTTTGCGATTTGCGACGCCCTGCGTATCGAGGACGCCACGAACGATGTGGTAACGGATTCCGGGGAGGTCCTTGACTCTTCCACCACGAATCATAACGACCGAGTGTTCCTGAAGATTGTGTCCCTCACCGGGGATGTAGGCATTCACCTCCATCTGGTTGGTCAGTCTGACGCGGGCAATCTTACGTAGAGCCGAATTGGGTTTCTTCGGCGTCACCGTCTTCACCTGGATGCATACACCCCGCTTGAACGGAGCACCCTTCGTCCATTTGCTCCGTGTCCTCGTCGCGTTCTGGATGTAGTGCAGTGCAGGAGCCTTCGTCTTCGAGGAAAGCTTCTTTCTTCCTTTTCTCACTAGCTGACTTATAGTCGGCATACGTACCACACCTCACTATGTGCTTGGGCAATCAAAAGAGCCGGCTAGTCATGCCGCGGGTCCACTTCCACACTCTCCCCGAGCCCTAACTAGCTGGCTCCGCGCTAACGAATCGAAGAGAAACCAATGCCTAGCAGCTGACTGCGACGGTACACTGTATCACCACGCATCATAGTTGTCAAAGGCCGCCGTTCGGCAGCAGCAACACCAGACTGGTCGACTTCCGCAAATGCCTGACACAACAGTTTCTTGCGCGTTGACGCCTTTCCTGATATAGTTGACTGGTT
>PWUO01000079.1 GCA_003562555.1 Dehalococcoidia bacterium | reverse complement strand
TCCTTATCACGCCGGTCATCAATCTTCACGAGGGTCAGTACGCGCTTCACCTGCTCATCAAACGTATTGTTGTGAATGTCACGTATCACAGCCAACAGATCATCGAGATCTCCCTCGAGAATCGTGCTCATGGGGGTAAGCTGGCACTTCACGCCAGGGTGTTTGCTGATCACCTGATGAGCACGGGCGACGTACGAACTGACTGAGGGCCCGACACCAGACGGCACCACGGTAATCTCCGCTATCGCCATGACGCTCCTTCCCCGGGACGATGCTGATCAACCATTGTCAACACCCCGGTATCTGTTCAGAGTCTCCATCATTGTGAGGTAGTCCTTGTCGACTGACGACGGTGACGGAGACTGGCTATTCCTGCAAGCACCCGACGAACCGTCTTCGACGATACCTGAAGGTTGCCCCTTGCGCAAATCGCTTGCCGAAAGCCACAGATTGAGCGCCTCAACGACGATGTCGCGAACAGTACGTCCCTGTTCAACTGCGGCAATCCGTAACGCCTTAACGAGGCTTTCATTGCCCAGGTCCACCGTTATGCGAGTACTCTTGCCAGCCACTGGATCCTCCGTTCCCTTTGCACGCCGTTACCTATTGATAGCACGTCCAGTAATCCTTCAGATAACCCCGGACACGCTGCACGACTTTGGTAGTATCATCGGCAACCAGATCCTGCAGGAAACGCGAAGGGGTTGGAACCGGCTCCTCCACATCGACACCGAAGTCCCCCAGGCCCGAGACCAGTGCAAGCCACGCTGATGGCAGGACATCGATGTTGTATCCCGAACCGATTATGTCAATTTCACGACAGCCACAGTCCTGGGTAAGACGCCGCATCTTCTCTCCAAGCATCCTGAACCCTGAGACCGAAAGCCCAAGATTGGTGAGACCGTCCGCAAAATGCGGGTCGGACCCGCCGTTACGGATGATGACCTGTGGCTTGAACTCCATGGTCACAGGCTCGACAACCTGCTCGAACGCCAATCGATACGATTCAAGCCCGGCATATACGGGCATGGGCACGTTGATGGTGAATCCTTTTCCGGCGCCCTGACCGATGTCATTTGCGAATCCAACTCCCGGGTACAGTGTCGTTGGATCCTGGTGAAAATCGATGAAGAGCACCCTGGGGTCCTCGTAGAAATACTCACATGTACCGTTGCCCTGATGCGCATCGGTATCGAGGATCATGATGCGGTCAATACCATGTCTCTCAAGCAGGTACTTGGCGACAAACGCGTTATCATTGTAGATGCAGAACCCTTCCCCGTAGTCGGGCTTGGCGTGGTGCAGATTGCCGCCAATGCAGATCACTATCTCTTCGTTGTTGTCAATCACGAGGTCGGCGGCCTTTTTCACCTGTCCGATCATCATGCGTGACGCCTCTTCGAGTTTGCCCGGTCTTCCCCGGGGCAGGTTGTCGAGCGAGTGATACTTCGGAAAGTCCATGCTGCCGGAGAATGTCTCTCCGAGGTTCGCGGCACGGAAGTAGTCCCTGCTGAAATCTATGTAGTCTTGACTGCAGATAAGGCGGAGGTCGTCCTCCGTACACGTGTCAGCTCTGACAAACCTATAGTGACCCTCCTCAATTACCTGTTCCTTCAACACCCGTGGAAAGATCTCGTAACGATCGCCACGAAACGGATGGCCAACTCCGAAGTCATATTCGCGCAGTTCCTCTCGATACAGGATACTGACCGTCATGCTGCCTCCTTTCGGTCACCCGTGAGAAATCGTGCCAGTACCTCAACCAGTTGGTCAAGGTCTTTCTCAGACACAAACTCATTCATTCCATGAATGCCGCAGTCAGGTCGGATGAGACCTGTCGCGAACGCGCTCCCTCCCCAATAGTTGGACGCTGCCGCAGGGAGTTCTCCGGACAGCATATCGCCATACAAACCTGAAGTAGCCACGACGCTGTCGATAACTCCCGCCAGAACCAGGGACTGAGGATCATCACAAGGCTGGACCGATGGTATGGCGAACTCACGGGTTATCTCCCATTCTACTCCAGTTACGCGGAGCATGGCTGAGCGGATTTCGTCCCGGGCCGCATCCACGTGCTCACCAGGAAGAAGCCTCCTGTCGACACTGAATTCGCAGCAGTCGGGTACCACATTTCTGGCGATACCTCCTTCGATCCGATTCAGATTGAGCCTGGCGTGCATGAATTCGAGGCCGGTGTCCGGATGGGCGCGAACCTGAGAGCGACGTTGAACGACCGCATGCTTCAATTCGGTCAACGAAGACATAAGGGAGACCGCACCCTCAACGGCATTCCGGCCGAGATGTGCGAGCCCGGAATGTGTCGCGATCCCATGGACACGGACGTCCACCTGCAGCAGTCCAAGATTGGCGATGGAGACATACCCGAAGCCGGCATCGAGGCTTAGTACATGAGGACAGGTGCCGGGATCCACGTAACGCGTCAGATATCGCAACTGGGACATCTGGTGGGTCTCCTCATCCATGGTGATGAGTATAGTTGCGTCGTAGGTCAGTTCCACGCAACGTACTTGCCAAAGGGCACCGAGGAGCGCAGCCAGTGCGCCCTTCATGTCGGCGGCGCCACGGCCATATATCAATCCCCGCTCACGACGAGGGGTGAACCCATCCCATCCGGCTACGGGTACTACATCCACATGGCCGTAGATCAGAAGGCGGGGCCGGGCACGGTTGCGGCGGTGACCGACCAAAGCCATCCTTCCCGGCAAACCATCAGCCTCATCCGGCGGTATCCTCAGAAGCACTGTCTCGCAACCTGCCGCAGTCAGGAGGGGCTCGAGGTATGCGAAAGCTTCACGGCAGCCCTGCCCATCGATGCCACTGGTATCGAATTCGATCAGGCGGCACAACACGTCCAGATGCTTCATCACACGGCACCCTATTGTAGCTGATTGGCGGTATCCACACTCACAGACATGCGTGCCCGTGTCAGACGCACGCAATCGTTCAGGCCATGTAGGCAGGGTCCAGCGTTTCGAGCACGCTCTCGATCTGCTCAAGCAACTCGGTTGTATGCCAGCCTGTTGCCGCCGAGACGGGGACAAAGTCTGGGCGGGTCGAATCGAGGTTCTCGCGCAAACGCACCGTCGTCGACTCTCCCACTTCCAGCAGGTCTACCTTGTTGAGAGCTGTGATTACAGGTTTGGCGCCAAGTCCGATGTCCGAGAGAATGTGTTCCACAGCACTGTGTTGCCTCGATGCATCGGAGTGTGTGATGTCAACGACGTGAAGCAAGACATCAGCTTCATCCAATTCCTCGAGAGTGGTGCGAAAGGCAGCCACGATTGATGGCGGAAGCTTATTGATGAAACCAACCGTGTCCGTCATGAGCACGATCTTGCCTCCTGGGAGGCGAATCCTCCGGGTGACGGGGTCGAGAGTCGAGAACAGCCGATCCTCCGCAGTCACCCCCGCCTGACTCAGGGTATTGAACAGCGTGCTCTTGCCCGCGTTCGTGTATCCCACGAGCGCCACCAGGGGAATTCCCTCTCTGCGCCGTCTGCTCCGATGCACCTCCCGGTGGCGTCTGACAGCCTCAAGATCCTTCTGCAGTCGCGCGATATGTGTTCGTATGATG
>PWUO01000231.1 GCA_003562555.1 Dehalococcoidia bacterium | reverse complement strand
GGGGCGGTTCCTGTCCGCACCTCTCCCTCGTAATGTCTACTTCTTCGTCCATGGCATCATTCCTCTCAATTGCTCACCGACAACCTCGATGAGCTCCTGTTGTTCGTTTCTCTTCATGGCGTTGTAGTGTGGCCGACCGGCCTGGTTTTCCAGAACCCATTCGAGAGCGAACGTGCCATCCTTGACTTCCTTCAGTACCTTCCTCATCTCCTCACGGACGGACTCGTTGATAATGCGTGGTCCGCGAGTGTAGTCGCCGAACTCAGCGACGTCGCTTACCGAGTAGCGCATGTATTTCATGCCACCCTGGTAGATGAGGTCAACGATGAGCTTCAATTCGTTGAGGCATTCGAAGTAGGCGATCTCCGGCTGGTATCCGGCTTCAACAAGGGTGTCGAAGCCTGCCTTTATCAGGGCGGTCACGCCCCCGCACAGCACGGTCTGTTCTCCGAACAGGTCGGTCTCGGTCTCCTCGGCGAACGTCGTCTCGATGACGCCCGCACGTGTGCAGCCAAGACCCCTGGCGTACGCCAGGGCCACCTCCTTCGCCTTGCCGGAGATATCCTGATACACCGCCATGATGGCCGGCGGCCCGGCGTTCTCCGTGTAGATCGCGCGAAGCATATGACCGGGACACTTCGGCGCTACCATGCTGACATCCACGTCCTTTGGAGGGACGATCTGGAAGTAGTGAACGTTGAAGCCGTGAGCGAACATGAGCGTTTTTCCTGCTGTCAGGTTCGGCTCAATCGACTCCGCATATATTGCGGCATGCTGGTTATCGGGAGCCAGTAGCGTGAGTACATCCGCCTTCTTCGTGGCATCCGCAACGCTCATGACCGAGAACCCATCGGCCTCTGCTGACTTCCAGCCGGTACCCCCGGGCTTGCTGGCTACCACCACGTCACAACCGCTGTCCCTCAGGTTCTGCGCGTGGGCGTGCCCCTGACTGCCATATCCGACGATGCCGATAAGTCTTCCCTTAAGATGTGAGAGGTCGGCGTCGCTGTCGTAGTAAACCTTGGCCATGTTGAGATCCTCCATTTCCGTCTTATTTGATGCTGGACTGAGCGCCCCTAATGAGTGCGGTTCGTCCTGTTCTCGCCATTTCCGTAATGCCGAATGGGCGCAGCAGAGTGAGCAACGAATCGATCTTGTCCTCGCCTCCGGTGACCTCCACAGTGACCGAGTCGGGAGCGACGTCAACGATCTTCGCGCGGTAGATGTCGACCATCTGCATGATCTCGCTGCGGTCATCGGACCTGGCGGTCACCTTAATCAGCGCGAGCTCCCTCGCCACCATGTCCCGACGCGTGATGTCGGTCACGCTTACCACGTTGATGAGCTTGTCGAGCTGCCGGGTCACCTGGTCAACCTCCGCGTCGTCCCCCTTGACGACGATGGTCATGCGCGAGAGTCCAGGTCGCTCACAGTGGCCGACAGAAAGGCTCTCGATATTGAATCCTCGACGGCGAAACAGCCCGGCGATTCGGGTGAGGACGCCGGGTTCATCCTGAACCAGCGATACGAGGGTGTGCAGTTTGTCTTCCATAAGAATTCTCCTCGTGCGGTCAGGCCACGACTTTCTGCGGACACTCGATCATGCAGTCGAGGCTCTCGCCCGGGGCCACCATGGGATACACGTTCTCCTCGGCGTCGACGACGAAGTCGATGAGGAACGGACCGTTGTGTACGTTCGCCTGCCTGAGTGCCGGGCCGATCTCGTCTTCCTTGTCGACGCGTATCGCCGTGATCCCGTATGCCTCGGCAAGCTTCACAAAGTCCGGCGCATGCAGCGCGACATCGACGTAATTCCGCTGCTGGAAGAGGTCCTGCCATTGACGCACCATTCCGAGGTACCCGTTGCTGATTATAGCCATGCGGATCGGAAGTCCTTCCTGAACGACTGTCGATAGCTCCTGCATCGTCATCTGGAAGCCGCCGTCTCCTGCGATCAGCCACACCGAATCCGCGGCAGAGGCCATCTTGGCTCCTATGGCAGCCGGGAGTTCAAACCCCATGGTGCCCAAGCCCCCGGAGGAGATGAGGCCATTAGTTCTGGGAGACGCATATTCCTGAGCGGTGAACATCTGGTGTTGTCCCACCCCCGTCACGATGATGGTGTTATCGTCCGCCGAGCGGCAGATGCTGCGGATCACCGTACGTGCAGACAGCTTCTCCGTACGTGAAGCTGGAACCAGTGGATGCTCTGACCGCCACGTCCGGACCTGCTGAAGCCATTCACGCCTGTTGGCGGGGTGCACGAGTGGATTGAGCGAGCGCAGTACCGCCCTGGCATCGCCCACAACCGATGCGAGGGGTACCACATTCTTTCCTATTTCTGCCGGATCAATATCGATGTGCACAACGACTGCCTTGCAGGCGAAGTCGCTCGTCCTCATCGTGGCGCGATCCCCGAAACGCGTGCCTATGGCGAGGACGAGGTCGGCATTCTGGACGGCCCTGTTGGCTGCCACGGTCCCGTGGTGACCGAGCATCCCCAGGTTAAGGTCATGGTGCGGAGAAAACGATCCCAGACCAAGCATCGTGTGGACAACAGGTGCATCGTACTTCTCGGCAAGCTCTCTCAGCTCCTCATGGGCCTGAGAGATGATCACGCCCCTTCCCGAGATGATTACGGGGCGTTCAGCTTTGTTGAGCAATGTCGCTGCGGTCATCACGTGCGACGGGTCCGGTTGAGTCTCGGGCGCGTAACCAGGCAGAGTGATGGTATCCGGGTACTCGAAATCGGTCACGGCCAACTGAACGTTCTTTGGTATGTCGATGAGAACCGGTCCGGGCCTGCCGGTCTGGGCTATGTGGAACGCCTCCTTGACGATTCGTGCGAGATCGTTCACGTCGTGAACCAGGTAGTTGTGCTTGATAATGGGCAGGGTGATGCCGGTGATATCACACTCCTGAAAGGCGTCCTTGCCGATCAGTCTGGTAGCGACCTGTCCCGTGATGACGACCATAGGGGTGGAGTCCATATACGCATCGGCGATACCGGTGACAAGATTTGTGGCGCCCGGACCTGAGGTGGCAACGCACACCCCGGCCTTATGTCTTGTTCGCGCATAGCCTGCAGCCGCGTGAGCCGCAGCCTGCTCGTGGCGAACCAGCACCCTCCGAATCTGCGGATACTCCGAAAAGGCATCGTACAGTGGAATGACAGTGCCGCCGGAAATACCGAAGATCACGTCTACTCCCTCGCATACCAGGGATTCGCAGAGGATCTGTGCGCCTGTCCTTTTCATGATGCTCCTTTCTTCTTCTCGTCGCGCCCTTCAAGTGGCGCGGATAAAAGAGAGGGACTCTCCACCTGGGAGAGTCCCTCTGCCTTGTCGTCGTCTAACGATATGGACTAGCCGGACAGCCTCCCAGGCGCACGCACGGTGCGCACAATAATGATGATGCTAAGGATGAGGTGGGAGACTATTCGTGCCAAGTTGTCCATGTTGTATTGAGTCCAGATAGTAGAGGCCCGAGGTGACACCTGTCAAGTCCTTCGTGGAAACTGTTCCCCATTTCTTTGTCTGTGCCTCAGTGTGCGAATTGAATCCGGTCCGTACCGCTCGTGAAGTTCTAATATCGCCACTTCGAGG
>PWUO01000076.1 GCA_003562555.1 Dehalococcoidia bacterium | reverse complement strand
TGAATTATGCGAATATCATATATCTATTATTTATTGATAATCTTGATGATGACCTCGTCTCTGAGTTGCTCCGGCGCCCGGGAATCGGAAACAGGAAAAATGGCCGTGGTTATCTCAACTCTTAACAATCCCTGGTTTGTTGTACTTGCAGAGTCCGCAGCGGCAAAAGCCAGGGAGCTTGGCTACAGAGCCGTGATATATGACTCCCAGAATAGTTCAGCCCGCGAATCTGAACATTTCGATAATATTATTACCATGAGATATGATGCGATCCTCTTTAATCCTACCGATGCTGACGGTTCAGTACTGAACGTCACAAGGGCAAGAGACGCCGGTATCCCCACGTTTTGCATGGACAGGGAGATCAATTCACGCGATGCGGCTGTGACCCAGTTGCTGTCAGATAATTTTACGGGTTGTGTAGAGTTGGGTCAGTATTTTGTGAGGGAGATGAATCAGCGAGGCACATATGTGGAAATTCTCGGACTTGTGGGTGATAATAACACCTGGAACCGATCACGCGGGTTTCACAGTGTCGTTGATGAGTTTCCGGATTTGGTGATGGTGGCTCAGCAAAGCGCTGATTTTGACCGTAATAGGGCAATGGAAGTGATGGAATCCATATTGCAGGCAAATCCAGACATAGATGCGGTTTTTTGCGGAAACGATGCAATGGCGCTGGGTGCTTACCAGGCAATTCTTTCTGCCGGGAAAGCGGATCAGATCAAAGTTTTCGGATTTGACGGAGCGTATGATGCACTCAGGTCAATTGAAAATAACAGGATTTCTGCAACCGTTATGCAGTTCCCCGTGTTGATGGCGGAGAAGTCGGCTGTCCTTGCCGATGAGTATATTAATGGCAGGCGCGATTTTGATTCACGCACACCGGTTGAAGTGGTTCTTGTAACACCGGAGAATGTTTCCGAATTTCTCGATTAGCGTGTTTTAAAAAATTATTCAAATTGATCGATCAACTATGAAACGTATAGCCATGAAATACAGTGCCGGATTCCTGGTATTCCTGCTAATAATTTTTCTTTCACTCGATATTCAACGTCTGGACCGGGAAATAAGAAGACCTCTCAGTGAAGTGTTTACCGTTGAGGAATATGTTGCTGACCTATGGACAAATCAACTACCGGACGTATTTTCAGATGCCGTAGAGTTATCCTATCTGATGGGGTTGCTCAATGATAATCCCGAGGCGGCATTCGACCGTTATTCCAACAAACTGGGAATTTCCAATACATATTATTTCTATGTTTCGGGATCGGGAACTGTTGATGACATTGATGAAACCGTCGTGTATGTAACTGTAAACGGTAATATACCGGTTGAGCTGGAAACGGTTTATGTGTTCGGCAATGCAATCCGTGACGCGTCAGGCATTGTTGATATCAACGAATTCCTGAATATGATGGATTTCAATATGGTCTCTGTACATCTTAACAGAAAGGTGAAATCAGAAGTTATAGACCCCTTCAGGAGAGAGGTTCAACCGGGGGACGTTGTTTCATTTATCGGAGCTACCGAGATAAACCGCCCGGAAGGAGTACCGGAAAGGTTAAATATTATACCGGTCCAAATAGATATCAGCCATGGAAATTAACATAAAACACGACATACCCGCAATTGAGGTAAGGAATATTTCAAAGGAATTTTCGGGGAACTATGCTCTTACCGATGTCAGCATGAAATTGTATCCGGGAAAGGTAAATGCAATCGTGGGGGAGAACGGGGCGGGGAAATCAACTCTGATGAAGATCATCTCAGGGGTTTACTCAGGATATGAAGGAACGATTATTTACGAGGGAAAAGAGATTACTTTTTCCGGTACGGCAGAGGCGCAGAATATGGGGATAGCGATTATCCACCAAGAGTTGAACCTTGTAAGAAACATGACCATTGCCGAAAATATTTTCCTTGGCAGGGAGTCTCTGAATCGACTGGGAATGCTGGACTACAGAAAGATGAACGATAAGACCCGCGAGGTAACCGCCCGGCTCCATCTCAATGTTGATCCCGAAACACCGGTCTACCAGTTGCGCACGGGGCAGCAGCAACTTATTGAGATTGCCCGGGCATTGCTCCTCGAGTCGAAAGTTCTGATAATGGATGAACCGACATCTTCACTTAGCGGTAATGAAATTGACATGTTGTTTAGCATAATCACTAACCTCAAAGAGAAAGGGGTTGCTGTCGTATATATATCGCATAAGATTGATGAACTTTTCAGAATAGCAGACAATTTTACCGTTCTGCGTGACGGCAAGGTAACGGGCAGCATGGAAATGAGTGAACATATTATGAGTGATGATATAATACGGATGATGGTGGGGCGGGATATTTTAATCAGGAACAGGAAGGAACCGGAAACGGATGGGGAAAGACAAGAGTTGATGAAGGTTACAAACCTGTCACTAAGGAATCCCGAACTTCCGTCAATGTTCCTTGTAAATAACGTCAGTTTCACTCTCAGCAAGGGTGAGATTCTGGGGGTCAGCGGTTTGATGGGGGCAGGAAGGACAGAGATGCTTGAAGCGCTCTTCGGTCTGCACAATGAATATGTGTCCGGTGAAATTGAAATTGAAGGACGTCCTGTTATCATACGTTCCATTTCTGATGCAATAAAGGCGGGAATGGCGCTTGTACCGGAGGACCGCCAGTTGCAGGGACTGATATTGGAGATGAATGTTGCAGAAAACACCACTCTTGCGAGTCTGATGAATGTGCTGTCATTTGGGTTCATTGACCGGAAAAAGGAAACTGAGATGTGCAAAAGATTCAAGGAAAAGCTGAATATCAGACTGGCTTCATACGGACAAACCGTCGAAACCTTAAGCGGAGGCAACCAGCAGAAGGGGGTAATATCCAAATGGCTTGCCTCGAATCCCAAAATCCTGCTGCTGGATGAACCTACCAGGGGTGTAGATATTGGTGCAAAGCAAGAGCTATATGAAATTATAGAGGAGCTTGCCGCCGAAGGTATGGGAATTATTCTGGTCTCGTCAGAATTACCCGAGATACTTTCTCTGTCGGACAGGATACTGGTTTTCTCCGCCTCGCGATTGACGGCTACATTTAAAAAAGTGGATGCCGACGAAGAGGTTATAATGAAAGCCGCAACCGCAAATATCAGTTAAGCAAACGATATCATTTTTTTATAATTAATCTATTCTACCATCAGACTAAAAAAGTAAACGGCTTGCCAGATGAACACTAAAACGTTACAACAAAATCTACTCAAGTTTCAGTCCGTTATAGCCCTCCTGCTCATGTGCATATTTTTGACTTTGATGACTGACCGTTTCCTGACGCCGGAAAACGGTTGGAATATTATGAGACAGATCTCTGTCAACCTGATCATTTCAGTAGGAGTGACACTGGTTATCCTGACTGCAGGAATAGACCTTTCGGTTGGGTCTGTGCTTGCCTTGTGCGGGGCGGTCACGGCAGGCATGCTGAAATTCGGTGCTGAATTTACAGATGCAAATGTGTATATAGGATTTACACTTTTTGGGGCGATAGTAGGTGGAGTTGCTATCGGAGCTTTCCTTGGCTGCTTCAACGGTATTGCCATTACCCGTTTTCACATTCCCCCATTTGTTGCGACCCTTG
>PWUO01000229.1 GCA_003562555.1 Dehalococcoidia bacterium | reverse complement strand
GTCTCGCCCACATCAGCCACCGCCTCCAGTTCGCGAATGCGATCTCGAAGCAGGCGCTCTCCCGCAAAGGTCACGAATCTGGAGAACATCGACGCCGCGACCAGGACAACCACGAACAACCATAGTGTTCCCCAGACGCTTGGAACGGTGCCGTCGATAACGAGATGTCGGAACAGATCGATCCCGACAACGAACAGCGGTGGAAGCACGAGCGTGAGCACTTTGAGAAGCTTCAGCCCCTGCAAAGGGTTTCGTGCGAGTGCAAGTCTACCTAACCAGCGTGTCACCAACATCCTCCACCCATCAAAGCTAGGACTCCACTCCAGTAATCTGCAGGAGCGCCGGGGGACCACCACACGACCCTGGCACCACTCCAGTCGCCCGAATGGCGACTATTCGCAGACGCGGACTACTCCCTGGGATGCCGACGGCAGTGCGTCCCAGGACTGCCCTGAGCGAACATCCGGATTGCTCGCCCACCTGTACGTTATGCATTGACCCTGACAGTGTCAAATTGCGGCATCAAGCTTCCTGCACTGATACCGTAGAATATCCGGACAAGTACGGCGATTCACAGCCCACCCTACTGCATCCGATAATCACCTGCTGCGACTGACGTCATTGTCCGACC
Source organism: Dehalococcoidia bacterium (assembly GCA_003562555.1). Lineage (GTDB taxonomy): Bacteria > Chloroflexota > Dehalococcoidia > GIF9 > AB-539-J10 > SKVJ01. Next base: position 2,991 of record PWUO01000229.1, on the reverse strand, counting down.
GTCGCACCTTGTGGTCAGACTACGGCAACCATATATCGGATAACGTTGGCGACTCGATGCGGTTTATGAGGTGGCCCGAGAACGTGGACAGAGGTCTTGAGTGGGACTTGCTCTCGAATTCGGAGACTACAGTGCAGGCGGCTGAACTCGGGCCGCAGGAATAGGCGCCAGGCTCTGGCTCCCTGCCGTTTGCGTCATCATGGGTGCGAGTTGCGGACCGGATCGGCACGGACCAAACCGGCGAAGACGCGACGAACCCGGTGACTTAAGCCTGATGTGCCAGCGGCGCTGTGGCTCCCCGCATCCGCTTCGGCACCTTGCTCAAGGGATTCGCTATTGTTCACCAGGCGGTTCCTACACCGATCCCCCGGACGCTACTCGGCTTGGTATTGCCTCCCCCTCCCCTGTGTCGCAGCACTGTTACGTGAACGGGGTACTCGTAGCGGCAACTTGCCTGGCACGGCGGTACTGTCACTCGGCTCGCGTCAGCATCCCGTCCACGGTCCGGTAGTCATCGATGAGTTCTATGAGGACGCCGTGGGCCGATCCGGGCAGTATCCAGAAGTGCCTGATATCCGTCGCCTCGTCTCCTTCGGGGTGTTCTGAATACAGTCGGTCGCCCACCGATATGCCGTCCGCCTTGAGGTACTGGTAGGTATCCTCCAGGTGGGATGAGGCGAAGGCGATGTGGTGGATGCCCTCGCCAACCTTCTCCAGCCTGCGGTGAAGGGGCGACTCGGTGTCGGGTGGCTGAAGCAGCTGTATGTCGCAGCCGTCGCCCAATGACCCGAAGAAGGCGGTGATGTACTTCTCATCCTCAGTCCAGCGCTCCTGCCTGACCACCCTCCGTTCAGCGAGTTCGGGAGATATTCTATTCAGTATCTTCCTGTAGTTCTCGATCGCCTGGTCGATGTCGGCAACCAGGATGCAGATATGGGCCACCGTCTTGGCCATGAGCCACCTCCAGTGTTCTGCAAGTACCGCGACGAGACCGTTATACCACACTTGGACATGCTATGAGCCAGCGACAAACATGCTGGATGAACTGGACATAATGTCAGGAGTGCGTTGTGGGTCGGATGGCTGACAACTGAGTCGTCATGTGACCGTGTCTTCGTTGGACACATTAGAAGGCAGGTTGCCGCGCTCCTCATGCTCATGTACAGTTGGCCGGCGTCACGGCCCTGATTCGGGTGAGGATGCTTGAATCTTCGCCCAGTTTCGATGCGTAACTCTGAGAACGACTGCATGAAATCGGTTCTTGATCAGATAGATCTGCATGGTCTCACGGTGGAGGAGGCCATCCCTCTCGTTGACCGATTTCTGGAGAGAGCATACAGGGCCCGTCTGCCCCGCGTCTGGGTCGTGCACGGCAGGGGGACGGGCACGCTGCGCTCAGAGATTGTGACCTACCTCAGCAGGCACCGCCTGGTCAGCCGCTGTGCTCGAGCCGACAGGGACCGCGGCGGCACTGGCTCCACCCAGGTGGAGATCATCGATTGAGGTAGCCCTCAGCCTTGCGGGGTTCTGGGGATGATCGCAGGAAATGGTAATGGGGGTGAAGCAGCGGCTTCGCCTCAATCCGTTGACACCCAGTTGGTGAAGTGCTAACGTCCCGAACTGTGGCAGACAGCGATTCCCTGGCTTCGCTATGACATGCCGAATGCTCACATGGCAGTTCCTGAGCAGGTAGACTAAGGAGGTATCCCGGTGGAGAAGAAAGAGCAGTATGCAACCCCCGAGGAGTATAACCGCCGCGTCCTGCGTTACGCAGATCTTCCATTTACGGAACTGGCGCCCGGATCCAACAGCCAACTGGTGTCAACCGGCGAGATTCTCATCAGCTTCCTGGACCAGAAACCCAACAGCTACTTCGCGCCGCACAAGCACGACGTGCAGCAGGTGATGATTGTCCTGGACGGCGAGCAGGATGAGATCATCGAGGGCAAGTTGTATCGACTCAAGAAGGGCGATATGGTAGTCCTGCCTGCCGGCACTGAGCACGGCGGCTACATACCCGAGGCAGGGTGCAAGGCGATCGACATCTTCTGCCCACCGAGGCAGGACCTCGTTGAAAAGGCCAGGAAGGCCATCTGAGCCTTGTTGCGCAGCGCCGAAGGCACATGCGTCCCAGAATAGTCGCGGCTCATGCTTACCTGAGATGTAGACAATGAGGGTGGCCGCAATGCTTGTGGTTGGTGGCCGGGATGCCCGTCTCGCAGGAGGAAGTTCTGCTGAATACTGTTGGCGCGACCCGCAGAATACGCAGCTCCCAGGTGGCCGATGATTGGGTGTCGCGGTTGTGACGCTGCGATGAAAGGTAAGGAGGAACTCTGTATGGCAAAGCGACTTGAGCGGGAATACGAACATGGCAGGCACGTGGCGGAGTATGTCGACGAGGTACCACCTTTGGGCGAGGATCGGAAGACTATTTTTGTCCCCGACACCGACGTCTTCAAGATGGTGGAACTGGGCGGTCGTACGCTTGGCATGTTCCTCACCGAGATACTTACTCCCCTGGCAGAGAAGTACGGCGATGAGGTCTGGGAAATCGGCAGCAAGGCAATGTACGAGATCGGTCAGCGCCGTGCCGCTACCATGCAGAAGCGCATGAAGATCGATGACCTTTCCGATGCCCGCTGTCTCGGCCGGATTATGGACCTGGAGGACAACAACGCCGGCGTGCGCGGCGAGTGGGTGGAGTGGGACAGGAAGCGCGCGGTCAAGCGAGAGTACGAGTGCTCCCAGGCCAAGGCCTACGAGAAGTGCCCGCAGATCTGCACGGTGCTTCTGGAAGCCATGGAACAGGGAACGTTCGACGCGCTGGGCGTGAAAGTGAAGAAGCCCATCCTGCGCCAGGTGCTGCCTGAAGGCGCGCCGTACTGCGAGGTTGTGGTCGAACTGGAAGACTGACTTTCTTGGACAGCTACGAGCGAAAGCCCACCCCCTTGCGGGGGTGGGCTTTCGTGTGTTCGTTTCTGTGAGAGGTGG
>PWUO01000297.1 GCA_003562555.1 Dehalococcoidia bacterium | reverse complement strand
TCCACCGGCCGTGTCGCCGGCGTTGGAACCGCCACCGCGGACGTGATGCACTTCAGTTCGTTCGCCGTCATCGCCACCACAGGAGATGCAGTCCAGGAGGCGCCATCTCCAGAGCCGTCTCCAACACCCCCACCTGCGGGACCGGCACCGGCTCAGTTCGTCGGCGACAATCTTCGCATCGAACCGCAGGTAGAGAAACTCTGGGCGCCCCTCACCTTTGTCACCCGGACCGGCAACACCGTCATCGTGACCGCGAACGTTCAGAACCTCGGAGAGGAAGCCGGCACGTATACGGCCGACCTGCTCCTGGATGGAGAGGTGATCGGCAGCAGGGACGTGGCTCTTGACGCTGGCGAGACGTTGCAGGTGCGGTTCGTGCTATCCGGCGTCACCAACGGCACCTACCAGGTGCAGCTTGCCGGACTCTCAGGCAGCTTCACCACCTCACGCGAGGTGACCTGGTGGCTCATCGCATTGGTGAGCGCGGCGCTGCTCGGTGGGCTTGGGTGGTTCGGGCTGAGATACTACAGGAAGAGGCGCCTCGCGTAGAGGGGATTCACGTAAGGGGAGCAACAGGCGGTCAGATGGCCTGCTGCTGTCCCCAGGTGGAGTTATCGATGCTCCAGAGGGATTCCTCGGACTCTACGAGGTCGGTGTAGAGACGGCCTTCGAGATGGTCGATCTCGTGTTCGAGCGCCTGGGCAAGCAGATCGTCGGTCGCGGTGATCCGAATCTCTTTCCCATCCCGGTTCCGCGCCTTGACCTTCACCGTTACGGCCCGTTTGACCTCGCCCTGGAAGCCCGGTACCGAGAGACACCCTTCCTCGATGATCCTCTCACCCTTCTTCTTGATGATCTCCGGATTGATGAGAACAATCACATCCTCGCCGGGGAGCTCGATGACAACGACGCGAAGCGGTACGCCTATCTGCGGTGCCGCAAGGCCCACACCGTTGGCAGCATGCATCGTATCGATCATGTCATCGATAAGACGATGTACGGACATGTCGATGAGCGGAACTTTCTTCGCGGGTTCGCGAAGCACCGGATCGGGTTGCGTGCGAATCGTTCGTTTAGCCACTGAACCACTTCCTGTTTCAAGCGCCACGTCAGGCGATACGACTAATCCCGGCCTTTCTTGAGCTCCTCCAGCAGGTCCTGAAACACCTCGGCGTGGTAGACCTCCTGGTCGCGTATCCGTTCCAGCAATCGTACGATCCTGACATCAGTCAGCTCTCTCGTCGCATCATCATACCTGCGCGCGACCTCACGCTCGATGCGGATGTCCGCATCGAGCATCTGGACCATATCGCGCGACTGATCGACATCCGTATGCTCCAGGCGCGGGGCGCTGCTTATGTCGATCAGCTTCTCCGCCAGCCACCCCACATGCTGCATCTCGTTGACCGCCTGATCCATCAGCTGTTTCCGCACCTCTTCATCAGTCGACATATACGAATGGAACAGGTACTGCAGAATGACCGTGTACTCGTGCTCGACGCCCCAGTTGAGCAGGCGCACCGTCTCGTCATCCCTGGATCCACGTTTATCGTTGAGCCCTTCACGGGACACTTTCGACACCATGTGCTCGAAGTCGCCATGGTGCACTTCTTCGTCAGCAAGTATGCGACGCAGAAGCCGGTTGATCTTCGGGTCGGTGATCGTTTCCACCTGTTCGCGGTACGGATTGATGGCATCTTCCTCGAGGAGCACGTTGTTCCGCATCCAATCGGACACCGTACTCCCCTCCATGCGCATCCCGCCACGCACAATGCTCGGTGTCCCTCCAAGATCAACAACCGTTTCGGCGAGCCAGTCCAGGTGCCGCATCTCCTCACGCGCTATGGCTTCGATATCGCACGCGATCTCCCCCTCGCCCATGGCATACGCATGCGTCAGGTATTGAATGATCGCACCATGCTCATTCTCAATATCCCGATTCAGCACCTCGATCAGACTGTTCCTGTCCATGCATCTCCTCCACCGTTGTTACGACTGTACAATCCATTCTAGCGCATGGCCGGTCCCGATACTACGACTATCCGTGCAGTATCCGCACCTATCCCAGAGTTTTCCGGATCGCCTCCATCCGTTGCGAGCCGGAGAGCCTGTCCGCGGCCGGCCGCCGGTCCCCCAGCAGTTGACGGTGATACGGATCTGCCGACACCTCCCGAATCACCCCTATCAGCAGACGATCGGTGCGCCGCGCAGCAGCCATGGAATCCTCGAACGTCTCGGGAACCACCTCCAGCTCAGTCACCGAGTTGTTATACAGCTCATACGTGTTGTTGAACGTGACACAGGGCTGCAGCACATCCACCAGGGAGAACCCCTCGTTCTGAATCGCCCGCACGACCAGGTCGGCGAGATGGTTGAGTTTCACGGGATACCCGCGGGCAACAAACGTCGCGCCCGACGCCAGCATCAGTGAGAGAGGATTGAACGGCTCCTCGACGCTTCCGCGCGGGGGCGAGGGCCCGCGAAACCCCTTCATGCTCGTCGGCGTCGCCTGACCCGTCGTGAGACCGTATGCACCATTGTTGTGCACTATTACCGTAAGATCGGCGTTTCGTTTGGCCGCGAACACCAGGTGCGCGAGTCCCTCACCATACGAATCGCCATCGCCAACGAACACCACGATCTTCAGTCCTGGATTGGCGAGCTTCATTCCCTGCGCGGTCGCCAACGAGCGACCATGAAGTGCGTAGAAGCCACTCAGCTTCAGATAGTCAAATATCTTGCCGTGCTGACCGATGCCAGCGACGATAGCAAGGTCCTTCCGTGCGAGGCCATCGGCTTCCAGCCTTCCGACCGCCTGCTTGAACGCAGTGAGGATGCCGAAATTGCCGCAACCTGGACACCAGGTGTTCTCCGCATACGTAGCGAGATTATCCATTTGCGATGACCTCCTTGAGACGCGCAGCCAGATCCTCGGGGTCGAACGGCCTGCCATCATACTGGGTGATTGAGCTTCGCACGCTGACCCCGGTCCTGCGTTTCAGCAGCGCGGCCAATTGCGCGTCACAGCTTTGCTCAACCACTATCACCTCTGAACCCGATAGCTGCTCGAACTCCCATTCGGGAAACGGTTCGAGGTACACGGGCTGCAGGACCTGCACATCCAGCTTGCCCATGGCCACCGCTTCACGGACGCTCATGGCCGTCGAGCCGTACGCCACAACCACATGTCTGCCCGAGCCATGCCGGTTCACCGTCCGCATGCCGCGCAGCTTTTCGATCAGGCCCGTGCGCTTCCTCAAGCGTTTCTCCTGCATCGTCGCAATCATGTCGGCAACTTCGGTCGTGATGCCAGACTCGTCGTGTTCGTAGCTGGTCCACTTGATGAGCGCATCGGAGGGTGGAAACCTCAGGGGTGATACGCCGGACTCGGTGTTCTCGTAGCGGCGGTACTCCGCGTCCTTGCCTTTGTAGACGATCGGCTGTGCAACCTCGGGCAGGGACGACGGCAGCTGCACCGTCATGCGGCTTTCCGAGAGATGTTTCTCCGTCAGCAGGATGACCGGCGTCTGGAACGCCCACGCGAGTCCCATGAGTTCAGCCGCCAGCTCATAGGCTTCGCCAATGGACCCGGGTGAGGCGACCAGCCGGGGAAACTCCCCGTGACCCTGGTTCAGCGCGAACGAGAGATCACCCTGG
>PWUO01000017.1 GCA_003562555.1 Dehalococcoidia bacterium | reverse complement strand
ACCACGACCATTTAGGCAAGTTGCTTACTTATGCGGCGGGTTTTAATGCCTCTGCCGTAGTCTGGGTGGCCGAGCATGTCCGCGATGAACACAGGCAGGCCTTGGAATGGCTGAACCAACGAACTGATGAGGAAACCCTGTTTTTCGGGGTTGTAATCGAAGTAATTAGAATAGATGACTCTAAGCCGGCATATGTTTTTAAACCGGTTGTATCGCCGAGTGAATGGCAGAAAACACGGAAGCGGCAGGCAGGTGCGACTATAACCGAAAAAGGCGAGCTCTATCGCAATTACTTCCAGCAACTGATTGACTAGTTAAGGGAAAAGCACAACTACACTAACGCTAAGGTCGGGCAGCCGCAAAACTGGTATGCTTTTTCAGCCGGGGCATCCGGAGTTAGCTGTAACGCTACTTTTGTGCAGGGCGAAAAGGTTCGCACTGAGCTTTATATAGATTTTGGCGATATTGAGAAAAATAAGGCATTGTTTAATTATCTGCATGACCGCAAAGAAGAAATCCACGCTAACTTTGGCGGCGAGCTGGCTTGGGAGCCGCTTGAAGAGAAAAGAGCTTCCCGCATTTCAGTTTACAGGGACGGCTCAATTGAAGCAGATCCAGCCGAACTGGTCGAGATAAAGGACTGGCATGTAGATACCCTGATCAAGTTAAAGCACAGCCTGGCAACTTATATCAAGAAATGGTTAAAGGAGATTGTCTGATAGCCACGATGCTATCAGCGCCAGTTTAATTTGTTGCTAGCCCCGGCTATGTTTTATCAACTTGCAGATAGTAATTTTGTTAATGGGCGCCGGAGCGCCCGGTTTTTACCTCGGCTTGTGCCGGCGATGCGGCTTGACCGAGGTGCCATCCTTACGCACATGGCCTTTGACCTTTACAGTCATCGGCCCGCGGCGTGGTGGCGTTTCCGAACATTTAGCCTTAGGCATTATCATCACCTCCTCGTCCCCGTAGTAAGGAGTGATGTGCCTAGTTTGCCGGCGCCCAATACTTGAGCTTTATAATCAATCGCTGGCTTCCGAGAAATGTTTTACAACTTTCATCAAAAATGTGCGAAGATCACTTTCATGTTTCGAGTACTCAGGTGATTTCTTAAATGAATTATAACACTCCATTCTTGCATCGTTCTCATCTGCGGATAAGCCATAATCAACCATTGCTTGAAATAGTGAGTGATGATCACTATGTGCTAATGCTGAAGAAAGCTGACTGTTACTATTTTCATGTAAGTATGCACGCACTAAAAATTTCTCCGGAGCTTCGAAAGGGTAAATAAAGGCTACTTTTTCCGTACTGTTGTTGTAATAATTAGAAAAGCCATGATGCTCAACTTTATCACCATCTAAGACAGCACAGTAACCTATCTTGTTTTTCAATTGTGTGTAGTTACGTTTGTGGCCTTCATAATCATTTTTTACTAGATTTGCAGGTCCAGAACAAATAATGGTAATCAGTCTTTCAAAGTATTGATAATCACTTGCAATTTTTAAGCATATTTTCATTAGCAAAAACGAAGCAAGCGAATCTTCACAATAGAGGTGAACTAAAGGATCACCAACAGAGTCCATTTTTGAGCGAGCAGCTTGGCGAGATATAGCATTAATTGTTCTGTAACCATTACCGCTGCGTTCAATGAAGCGACGTGATTCTGGAGGAAATGCCGATAAAAGAGTAGGTGAATGCGTGCTAACGACGAACTGCTTTTTGTCATGCCAAGATATATATTGAATTATATCTGCAAGCCTTCTTTGTATTGAAGGATGAAACCCTGCCTCAACTTCGTCAATCAAAATTAATGAGTGAACTGGGCTTTCAATTAAGTCTTTCAAAAGGCATATTACTGACTCTTCGCCAGATGCCGCATTAAAAGAAGAATATGAGTCTTCGGGAAATTTTATTAGAAAGCAGCTCTTGTTAATGTGGTTACCTACTTCAGATATTTCGACTGAGTCGGTTTCAAATATGTATGAATATGCTTTTTCAATATCTTCATTTAAACGAACAGCTTCTCCGGTATTTGCTTTTTTGAGCAGCGCATTCGAGAAACTCCGCCCGGGCAGCACTCTTTCGAGGTCAACCAGTCTTACTACCCTATCACGTATTTTGGCATTAATACGCGAAGTTTCTGAGCTTTTTTTACCAAGTCCGCTCCAAGCTTTGCTTGAAGATAATCGTTTTCCCTCGCCTTCTCTGACGTCTTGTCCAACTCGCCACGTGAGCTCATACGAATAATCGCTGTTAACATCTTCATGTGAGGTAAAAGAAAGAACATCTGCCCATGAATGCTCGCGCAGTTCTCCCGCAGGTGAAGTTGAATCGATTTTCATAAACTTTTCATGACTGCAGGCGAGGATCAGTAAAAGGCTAGTTTTGCCAATTTTGTTTGTGCCGGATATTACTGTTACAGGATGATTAAATCCAATAGTCAGATCATGCAAGTGCCTAAATGAATTGACTTTCAATTCCAAAGTAAAATACTTATAGCTATCACCGGTGCTTCTAAAGGTTGAGGTATCGCATCTTTTTAACTTATTAATTGCATTATCAATATTTTGTAAATTCAACGCCATATTAAAACCTCAATTCATATCAATTAGGCTCCATATTCATGAACATGTTTATATAGCGTAGGCCTACTTACCCTAATAAGCCTGGCAAAATCCATAGCCGTAATATCGCCACCTTGCCACATAACATTGTATTATCCAAAGATGACGGTACCTTAGGCGGCGGTTGATCTGCCGGACCTGGTGCCGCACTTCTTGTCCCTGGACACGCCTTCGAGAATCTTCTCTATGGCTCTCCCATGGCCCATTTTAGTTATATACGTTTTAATCCTCAATGCTTACTTCATAGGCTTCAGCAATAACCTCGGTAAGGATAGATTCATGTTTATCTAGTTCGTCTGGTTTTAGCCTAATTCGATAACGGCCCCAGCGGCGGTCGTAATCCATAACATCAAGGCCTGCTGTCTCGAGGTTCTCTTGCTTTTCCGGGCTATTTTTAAGCCTGGGTTCTATCCGTAGAAACCCTTTTTTAGGGCGAAATACAACAAAGTTATTTGGCACATTATCTTTGGCCAGGCCTATATAAAATTTGTTATATTTTAATTCCAAATCAGGGTCATGTGTTTTTGCTATTTCATGAAGTTTATCAACCAGCGCTAGCGTTTTCTTTGAACCCCTGTTTTCCCAGTAAGATCTGTCTGTAGGCTCTTGAACTTCTTCATCCTCATCAACATAACCAAGGACCATCTGGTCAAGGACTTTTGTGAACACCAGGCCAACCTTATCACCGGCGCGCAATGCTTTCATTTGAATAGCTATGATTGGAATCATTCCATTAAAAAGGCTAATTACATTTAAAAAGCGGCTGGTAATATCTTCGGCAACTATAACTGCGGTATGATCATATTGTGGGTAGCGTTTACGCTCTATATCCCAGTATTCTATGGTCCGGATAATGTGGCTTTCATCGGTTGGGCCCAGCTGAACCTCTACTTCATAGCGCTGGTTGGAATCAACGTCCTGGAGAAGCAAATCCAGCCTTCCGGCACGGGGCTGAAGCCTTTCACGATCTTTAAGCACTAAATCCCCAAGCCCCAATATTGATGGGTTTTCCGCAATGCGATCTTGTATCCAGCGCTCGTTTAATTCCTGGTGGTTTTTGATTGAGACTGCTT
>PWUO01000028.1 GCA_003562555.1 Dehalococcoidia bacterium | reverse complement strand
GTCTCGCAGTTCGGCGCTTGGATAGATACGCACACGCTGTCCTCTGGTCTCAGCAATCGCACCTTCTGATGGATTGCCGATGCCCCGCGCCTCCGCGTTCCCATGGTCCGAGGTGATAAGCACCTCGAAGCCATGCGCCAATAGCCTGTCGATGAGTGAGATGAGATAACCCTGGCGGGCCCACTGCTCAACCTGGCTGTACATGCCTGACTCGCCGAGTACCATGCCGTGCATGATGTCGTCAACGGTATTGATAACCAGCCCCAGAGCCCTGACGCGATCATCCTCAAGGTGCTGCTGCAGCTCTCGGTCTTTCGGCGGGCCCAGAGCCGTCATGAACTGGGCGGCTCCGGCATCCTGCCCGCGGTCTACCCAGAATTGCTTCCACAGACTGCTCTCTTTGGCGGTGGTGTAGAAGCTCTCTGGGAAGAATTGCGGCAGCTTTCCGGAGAACAAGGCCTGTCGGGAGATGCTTGTGAGCGTGGGTATCCAGGCAAAGAGACACTGCTCCTCGAAGCGAATGCCGTCATTCGTCTCGCGCAAGACTTCCCGCACAACGGTCCACTGGCCCAGTGACATGCCATCAATCACGAGCAGCGCGAAGCGCTTGTTGGTGTCTTTATCCAAGGCTGCTGAGAGTGCCTTCGGGACATGGTGGATCATCACCGGCGGCGTCGGTGGCTGGTTGTAGAGGCTGCCATAGCGCTTCTGAAGCCAAGCGATGAATGAGGAGTCTATGTCCGGCGTGTCAATCGACAGCGGGGAACTGTCGCCCGCAAGGTGACGCAGGGCTTGCAGCTCTCCCCTCGCGCGGGCGTAGGCCATCCAGTCCTGATAAGATGCATCGTCCGCAGGCTGGCTATCGACGGCCTTCTTCTCGGCGTGGTCCACACGCCGGCGCCGATCGCCATTGCGCCCCTGGGAAATGCCCACGGTGAGCCATTCATCCGCGACCTTCTCGCCGGCAGACACTTGAACCGGCTGCAGGAGTCCCTCGCTGAAGAGGTTGTCCAGGTAGACCTTGACGTCATCGTGCTCGAACGGGAGGGTCGCAGGGCCTGAATAGCGAAGATCATACGCTCCACCTGGCTCCTTGACCTGATGGTTGCCGCTCGCCACGCCCGCTTCTACGCGAAGAGCCCATCGTTCCTGGAGGAAGGCATAGAAATCAGCGCTACTCGAAACGATCTGCTCAAGGGGCCAATCCGCGAACTGACCGCCCTGGCTAAGCACCTGAATGAATCTCGTAACCAGTCGCGGCGGTATCGTCTTATTGCGATAGTGTTTGCGCATCAGGAAGTGCAGGAGCTGGGCCGGCCGCTGGATCAGCTTGGGTTCCGTCTCGAAGACGTGTAGCAGGATGAAGTCCGCTGTCTGATTGCTCGCCATCCGGGCAGGCTTGTACTGATCCTGTGCCCGGTACAGGGCGTCGAAGTGTTTGGCCCCGAGCGCATCGACCACGGGGTAGCTCAGATTCGGAAAGATAGCGGGGATGCTGAATGACAGTTTGCGGCCTGCCGTGTAGAGGTCATAGGGCAGTTTCCGGAGATCCTGCTCCGCCGACCGGAGAACAACAACTAAATCCGTTGATTCCCCCTTATCCCATTGCACGCGATACTTTGATTCGTAGGCGTATCGGAAAGCGATAGAGTCCTCGAACTCGATCAGGTCAAATCCCCGCTCTCGCAGCCCCTGCAGGACACCTTCTTCCGTCAGCAGTCCATCCGGATCGGCAACAAGTGTCAAACGAGCCACCTGGCTCGGGAATTCCTTGAGAATGTTGTCACGCCAGCCGCTCATGATTGCCCCTCGACGTTGATGATGACCAACGGCACGAGTTCGGGTGAGAGATCCTGACGCCGCTTGAAGTCGGCCAGCCATTCGGCTTCCTCACGCTCCAACTGCGCGATCCGGTAGGATCGGACTTCGGGAAGACCTATGCGTTCTACCGTCCGGCGCCGTGCGGCGAAGGCATAGCGTGACTTCTCCTCTTCCTTCTCAAGCTTCTCGCGATGCTTCTGGACGCAATCTTCGAATATAGGCAACCCGTTTTCGGAAGCCACCCGCCACAGCTCGCTCCAGAGATCGTTGTCCAGGGAGTCGCCCATTCCCTCCAGCAGGCTGAACTGCCCCGCCATGATCTGCTCCCAGATGTGACGGGCCGTGGGGGCGAGAATACGGCCGTCTAATTGGCGGAAAACAGACAGCATACGTCTGCGACTCCACCCCGTTGTATGTATCTCGATCCGCCAGAGAGCCCAGTGCCCCTTGACACTCGACGGCAGGTTGGGAATCTGGATGGACGGGACCGGCTGCTCAAGGATGAACCGCGGAAGGCGCGATGTAATGCCACGTACACGAGGGGATTCCAAGGTAAGGTGCAGAGCAGCAGGCACCTTTGCGGCATCCCTTGCGCTGAAGACTACCGGCTTCATTTCGTGGCCGTCCGGCCAAACCAAGTCCCAGCCCGTGCCTTTCTGAGTCGCCTTGCCTCCGTGGGAAAGCAGGTAACGGGTTGTCATCTGCTCAATCCAATGTGGCATGGGATGATCGGATAGCTCCCTTGCTGCTCGCGGATCAAGCTCCGTCGATTCTCCAAGTAGCGACGATGCTTCCCGATTCGCCATGGCCTGCTCGCGTACCCGGTCCACGGCTGAAGCGACTTTATCTTCGAGTTCGTCTGGATGCAGGATGGATTCAACGTAAAGATCATCGAAGAGCTGCCCCGCCTGCGCGGAATCGAGCACATCTCCCGTCTTATCGATGCCGAACTCCTCCAGAATCACGGCCAGCTTGGTCTCAAGGACTTCCCGCACGCGGAACTCAACCGTATCCTCATAGGCGAAGTTGATGGCTCGAACCACATGTGGCTGACCAATACGGTCGACGCGCCCGATTCGCTGCTCCAGGCGCATCGGGTTCCAGGGCATGTCGTAATTCACGACCACATGGCAGAATTGCAGGTTCAAACCCTCACCACCGGCGTCCGTCGATATGAGGACCCTGATATCACCAGCAAACTGACGCTGTGCCCGCAGTCGTTCATCAATACTCATCGAACCGTTGATCTTGACGGTCGAGACTCCCCGCTCTTCGAAGAACGACGCCAGCATCTGCTGGGTCGGAACAAACTCCGTGAACAGAAGGACTTTCAGATCGGGGTCTCCCTCTTCCTGCTGCAGCTTGTAGAGCAGATTCAGGAGCGCCTCGGCCTTGGCATCCGGGCCGGCATGCTCAACTTGCTTCGCGGCATTCAAGAGCACGCGGACTTCCTCCTGCTCATTACGCAGCGCCTTGAAGCGGGTACGAATCAGTGTGTCGAACTGATCCTGGCCATCCAGATCGTTCCACTCCTCCGTATCAAGCGTTTCGAAGAAGGTCATCTGAGCTTCGGGCTCCTGAAGCGCTGCGAGTCGATTCTCCAACGCTGTGCGGATCGCCCGGGTTGAAGAGGTGACCAGGCGCTGCATCAGGATCATGAGGAAGCCGATGTAGTTCCGCTTCTCCCGCATGGCCTGGTTGTAGCCTTCCTGAACATACGTCGTGACCGCCTCGTACAGCCGTTCCTGGTCAGCGTGTTGCGATTCCCAAGCCACAGGCAGCATTTCCGTCCGGCGCGGCTTAAACAGGGGCTTCCCTTCGGCGTCAATCGCACGCCGCTTCTCGGTTCGGATCACGTATGGGGCGATGCGGTCGCGCGTGACACTCTCAT
>PWUO01000244.1 GCA_003562555.1 Dehalococcoidia bacterium | reverse complement strand
GCACATAATAGATCATCGTGGTTTCCACGCTGGCGTGACCGAGGAGCTCCTGTACCGTGCGGATATCGTATCCCGCCTCGATGAGGTGCGTCGCGAAGCTGTGGCGAAGCGAGTGGACCGTGGCGCGCTTCGTGATCTTCGCGCCTCTGACCGCGCTTGCCAATTGCCGCTGGAGCGCCGTCGGGTGCAGGTGGTACCGATAGCTCCTTCCCGACTGCGGGTCCACCGATATCCGCTCGGACGGAAACACCCAGAACCATCTCCACGAGGTCTCCGCCTTCGCGTCCTTCGTCCCGAGCGCCCCGGGCAGCGGAACGCCGGGGTTGCGGTTCGCCCGGTCACGATCATAGACGATGCGGACATTCCGCAGATGCCGACGCAGGTCTGCAACGACCGTGCGAGGCAGAATCGCGTTGCGATCCTTCGACCCCTTCGCCGCTCTCACGACGATCCGTCCAGGTTCGAACTCGACATCCTGCACGCGAAGCGAGAGGCACTCCCGCAGCCTCAGCCCGGCACCGTAGATCAGCTGCGCCATGAGCCGATAGGTCTCCGGCAGGCCCGAGATCACCTCGTTGACCTCAGGCCGAGTGAGCACCACCGGGAGGGTGCGAGGTCGTCGGGATCTGATCGTCTGCCTCAGCCCGTCGATGCGCCGACCGAGCACGTTGCGGTAGAGAAACAGGAGCGCGCTGAACGCCTGTTCCTGAGTGGACGCGGCGACATGACGCTCGACCGCCAGATACGTAAGGAAGCCCCGCGCGTGCCGATCCGAGAGATCGTCGCCGGACACGCCTGTCGTGTACGCGAGAAACCGACGCATCCAGCTTACGTAGCTCTTCTCGGTTCGGTACGACTTGTGCTGGATTCGCAGCACCTCGACCGCCCGCGCGATCAGCGCCTCCCGATCCGCCGCCATCGCCTCGCCTGCGTGACCCCGCCGAGCCCTGTCCACCGCGTACCAGTAGTGGCGAACCGCCTCAACCGCTTCGTTCACCGTCTCCGCAGTCGTCTCCTTCGCAAGATTCCCGCGAAACACCTCCACGGCAGCCTCGCGGCTCGCAACGGTCCGCGGTACGAGCCGCCTGAACGCCGCAAGATGCCTGACGGCCCGATCGACCGCGTCCGGCGAGAAGTGCGCGATCATCTCCAGGTACCGCCTGAACGCGCTATCCGGCAACGTCTGCACCGGCGCACTCCGCGACCGGCTCCCCGATTTCGACACCATCAGCCTAAGTAACCGACCGAAGTCCTCGACTGCTTCAAAACTACCGATGTACGGGCGACGGCGCATCGACAGCCGGCCCGGGGACCGGACCCGAGGCGCGGCGATAGTGGGGGGAACACGGGAGGGAATATGTTATGTGGCACTGTGGGTCGGCTTCTTGACATATCGGCATCAATATGATCAGCTCTGGCTCTCGGCGGTGGCTCTTCTCCTTGGAGTACACATCGCGCTTTAGCATAGATCTGACAAGGACTGAGGGATGAATACCAGCAGATCAGCAACTTCGATAGGGCTCGCTGCACTGCTCGTTCTCGGCTGTGCGTTGTCTCCACTCGAAGCCGAAAACCTTTCCGTCGGGCCGTCGGTAGACGCGAACGTATTTCCACCTTTGCAGGGCAACGAGGAAGCATTGTTCTTTCATGACCGTGCGAATGTGGTTGACCAGTTACCGATGGACACGGTCGCAGATACTACAAGCCAACTGATATTCATAATCGCAACTGGACTCTACAACGCGGGACGATACGAGGATGCCGCTGCCAAGTTCAACTACTTCTTCTGGGACGCTGCAGATCGAGGTCAATCACTGAGTCAGCGAACGATAGACTATGTACTCATGTGGCGCGCGTACTCGCTCTCCAGGCTGGGGCTACCCGAAGCCGCCCACGCTGTTCATGAGTTCCGCCTGCAAATGATGGATGAAGGATTCCCTTTTGAGTCCCGGCTTCCAAACGGGCTATCAGTAGTCGAATTGCTTGTTGATGACGAGAAACGATACGTTACCGGAGTCATATACGAAGAGCTGAGCATCACCCACATGAATGCAGGCCGGCAGGATCAAGCTCTTCAGGCGGTTCAGGCCAGTTTAGATATCTTCTCTGACCTGGGAAGCCACAACAAGGCGGTTGAGGCTAGCCTGCTCTTCATGCAGAACTGCATGGCCTACGAGGCGTGGGACGGGATGCTTGAGATATGGAATCGGACTTGGAGATCACTCGGTGCCCTCATGGCCACACCGAAAGGTTGGAACCTGAACGCTCATCCGGAAGGATACGTGCGGCTGCATCGATTCTTATTGGCGGCATTGTACAATACTGGCAGGACCGAAGACGCATTGGTTGTGTCGGACGCCATCGTCAAGTTTCGGCAAGACGCAGGCTATGACGATGAGGTCGACGATCTCAAGATCAATCGTTTGCTGCGGGAGCAAGCTGGGAACTAGCCGTCGCCTGTGTGCACAGTAGCCACATAACAAGGCCATGGAGCAGTCGCCTGAGACTCTTCGTGTGCGTCGACGTCGTTCGCTCCATGCTGTCCGATTCAGGTGCCCTCTCGGGGCGGGGGGTCGCTCGGCACGGCGCAGCTCATGGCCTCCGTTATGTTGCACGTGGCCCGTTACACCGCTGCACAAGAAGAACGAACCAGGTGCCTTCGGTCGGCCGGGCCATGAAGTTTCGACGCGTGGAGCGGTCGCATCGCGGTAGCACACCAATACGCAGGAGTGATAGGCTCTTTGTGCATACCAGTACTACGTTCACCACCGCGGAGACGAATCCTGATAAGCTGCAGAAATCTGGGGGTCAGGCTGAATGAATGACTACTTCTACTGTGATCCACCCTTCGATCAGAGCTGCAAAGTCGGAACAAAATCTGACGACAGGTTGAAGGACACGCTCTTCGTTAGGTTCATCGGATACGCCGATGCTTACAATCATGACATGATTGTCGCGTACTTGGACGGCGTCATTGATGATCAGTGCAGAAATGTCGTCCTCGATCTGTCGGGTTTCGTCTATGTGGGCGAGTCAAGAGTTGCATCGATACTCACCTGCATAGCGAAGAGGTGTAAGCCCCGGGGAGGACATTGCGTCATACACTCAGTGCAGGAGAACGTGCGGGAAGTCTTCCGTCTGCTCGGACTCGAGCGGTTCTTTCCCATCATGGATTCGGAAGAAGACGCTCGAAGCTATATCCGTTCTCGTGGGGAACAGGCGCATACGGCCGACGCGCCTGAAATGGTACCTCCAGAGACGAAGTAAGTACACAACAAGATGTTCATTTTCGGGTTCACTATGCAGAGTAGCGGACTTGCAGACTCACAGCCGAGCATCTATGAGGACTACGCTGGTGCAAACATAGCGTTGCGATTCGAGTAGTCGAATGACCTGTGTTCTAACCTATGAACTCGTTGACGGTCCGGTAGGAAGTCGTGCCGCGAATCGTCAATCTTGTGGGAATCTGAGCAATGCCCGTGATTCGTGAAGTCGTGCAACATAACAAGGCCATGGAGCAGTCACCTGGGATTCTTCGCGGGCGTTGACGTCGTTGGCTCCATGCTGCCCGATTCAGGTGCCCTCTCGGGGCTGGGGACCGCTCGGCACGGCGCAGCTCATGGCCTCCGTTATCTCCGGCGCAAGACGGTGTGCCAACGAACGCGTGTGAGCCCAAACCCAAGTGAACCACATTTGGTCTGTTCGTCGCGGGGG
>PWUO01000191.1 GCA_003562555.1 Dehalococcoidia bacterium | reverse complement strand
TGTAGAGTTCCTCAACGGCTGCAACTGACGGCAACGGGCGGGCGTCGACGCCCGCCCGTTGCCGTCAGTTGCAGCCGTTGAGGAACTCTACACTGCGGAAGGCTTGTTGACCAGATTCGGAGGGGTTTCACCGTCCAGTGCAGCGATGATGTTCCTGACCGCTACGTGTGCCATGTTGGTGCGGGTTTCCCACGTGCCGCTTCCGATGTGGGGTGCAAGCACCACGTTGGACAGTTCCAGCAGCCCTGGAGTCACCTCGGGCTCGCGTTCGAATACGTCCAGCCCCGCGCCGGCTATCTTTCCGTCACGCAACGCGTCCAGAAGCGCCTGTTCATCGACCACCGGCCCCCTTGCCGCGTTGACGAGAAAGGCAGTGGGCTTCATCGTGGACAGTCGTGCGGCATCGATCAGGTGTCGCGTGTCGTCAACCAGGGGCACGTGCAGCGATACGAAGTCCGAGACCTTGACAAGCGTGTCGAGATCGACGTAGGTGGCGGAGAGTTC
Source organism: Dehalococcoidia bacterium (assembly GCA_003562555.1). Lineage (GTDB taxonomy): Bacteria > Chloroflexota > Dehalococcoidia > GIF9 > AB-539-J10 > SKVJ01. The sequence continues at coordinate 13,273 of PWUO01000191.1, read as the reverse complement.
CTTTTCAGACTCAGGCGAGAGACGCACCGCATCGTAGTAGAGCACCTTCATTCCGAAACCGAGCGCGCGCCTGCCAACCGCCTGCCCGATGCGTCCAAATCCGACGATTCCGATCGTCTTTCCCCAGACATCGGATCCCAGCATCGCGAACGGCTTGAACCCCTGGAACTGCCCTGCCCGCACGTAGGCGTCCGCCTCCACGACCCTTCGTGCCACGGCCATGAGCAGCGCCCACGCCATGTCGGCGGTCGTTTCCGTCAGCACATCGGGAGTGTTGGTAACCATGATGCCCTTCCCGGCTGCGTAGTCCGCGTCGATATTGTTGTAGCCCACGCCCCAGTTGGCGATGACCTTCAGTCGATCACCCACTCTATCGAGTACGGAACTGTCGACCCTGCTTCCGACGCAGAGAAACGCGTCCGCGTCAGCGAGCTGTGCGACCAGTTCATCTGCTGAGGGCAGAGATTCCTTTTCGTTGACTATGACCTCATGCTTCTCCCTGAGTACATTCAAGGGGGCCTCGGGGAGCCAGAATGACACGTATACCTTCATGTGTGCTACCTCCTCTTCTCCTGGACGGTCGCTGCGCATTATAACCCAATGGGCACGTCAATCCGTCGGTACGGCCGACTCGATGATCTCGGCACGTACCTGGCGGCCCTCTTCATCGAGCTCAATGGCGACCACATCGATACGCCATTCCGCGTCGTGCAGCTCGGGATGTGACGCGACGTACGCGAGTGCACATGTGACGAGTTTGTTCTTCTTATGCGCGGTAATAGACTCCTCAGGCGTGCCGAAGGCGACGCCCGTCTTCGTCCTGACCTCCACGAACACGTAACAGCGCTTCTGCCGTGCGATGATGTCGATCTCGCCGAAGTGCCCACGCACGTTCGTGTCGAGAATCCTGTAGCCGCTCTTTCTAAGCAGCTTGCGGGCGAGTTCCTCGCCGCGGCGTCCGACCTCCGCGTAGTTCAAAGCAGGCCACCCGCGATACGGTTCACCGGACTGAAGGTAAGGCGGTGTTCCGGCGAGACGCCCCGCTCTCCGAGGCATCGCAAGTGTGCTGCAGTACCGTAGCCTTTATGTGCCGCGAATTCATATCCCCGGTATTGCGCGTCGAGATCGTTCATGATGCGGTCACGGGTTACCTTTGCCACGATAGACGCGCACGCGATGGAAAGGCACGACGCGTCACCTCCCGGCACTCCCTCCTGTCGGTTACGAAGCGACGGCAGCGTGAGCCAGTCGATCAGAACCCACGAGGGCGCTACAGAGAGAGCGCGCAACGCATCGTGCATCGCCCTGCGTGTGGCGGCGGCGATGCCGATTCGATCGATCTCCGTACATGGAACGATGCCGGTGGCGACCGCCAACGATCCGGCCAGGATGAGGTCGTACAGGTGCGCCCTCTGCGTCGCCGACAGCTGCTTGCTGTCCCGTACTTCCGCATGCCAGGACTGGACCACGGTCCACTCTGCAACAACGGCAGCGGCGACCACGGGGCCGGCCAGAGCCCCGCGGCCTGCTTCATCCACTCCTGCGACGGGCCAGAAGCCACGTTCGCGCAGAAGCTGTTCCCTATCGCTTGTCGGGTGAACGGTTCGTTTCATCATCGGCCGCCTCCCGGTGTGACGCCACTATGGTTCCGCCTCCACGCACGGGATCGCCGTCGTAGAACACGATCGATTGGCCAGGGGCAACCGCCCGTTGAGGTTCTGCGAAGTGTACCAGAGCCTGATCCTGGCGGAGGAGCACACGCGCGGCAGTGCCTCGAGCCCTGTAGCGCGCACGCGCGTGAACCAGCAACTCGTTGTCTGACGGAGGATCGACGAGCCATGTCAGATGTCGAAGCGTTGCCGACCTGGCCATGAGCGATTCCTTGTCGCCGACGACGATCCTGTTGAGGCGGGGATCCAGATGGATGACGTATCGTGGAGCGCCCAGTGCCAGCCCGAGTCCGTGCCGTTGGCCCACGGTGTAGAAGGGAAGCCCTCTGTGGTGGCCGAGCACCAGCCCATCCGCGTCTACGATATCCCCGGGGGACGCCTGTGCACGTTCCGCGACGAAATCCCGATAGTCCCGGCCGCCAATAAAACAGATGTCCTGGCTCGCTTTTGAGTGGACAAGTCCCTGTTGAGATGCCAGAGCCTTGACCTCACTGTGGGACATTTCGCCGAGAGGCATTTCCAGGTACGGCAGACTGGAGGCGGGCAAGGCGTAGAGGAAGTACGATTGGTCCGCCCTGAGGTCGACGGCCCGCTGCAACAGGTACCGGTCGCCTTGTGCGGTAATCCGGGCGTAGTGCCCGGTTGCCAGCTTCTCCACGCCGCGGGCAAGAAGGAAGCGCAGCAGAAGTCCGAACTTGATATCCCTGTTGCAGGTGACACAGGGGTTTGGGGTGGCACCGCCCGCGTACTCCTGGCAGAACGGGGCAATCACCTTTGCAGCGAAGGTGTCAGCTATGTCCAGCAACTCGAAATCGATGCCGAGGCGGGATGCGACGAGTCGGGCGTTCTCCGCATGCGCCACTGCTTCGTTCGAGCGGGTCATCAGGAGGTGTACGCCGAGCACGTGGCGGCCGCGGGAACGCAGCAGCGATGCGGCGATCGCCGAATCCGCCCCTCCGCTGAGGGCAACCCCAATTCGCTGTGTCATTGCCGCTGGCTCCGGATGCATTTATCCGGTCGGGAGACTACTCGGGCGATTGTTGCAGCAGGGAGTATCTGTCCAGCAACGGCGAGACCGTCTGCCAGATGTATTGCGTGGTGCGGGCGAAGGACCCTGATGCATCGATGACGGTCCAGCGGGAGGGGTCCGAACGGGCAAGTTCCAGATAGCCATACCTTACCCGCTCGTGAAACTCCACGACTTCGTGTTCGAACCTGTCGCGAGGCTGCTTCTTGCGCTGAAGTGCACGTGACGGATCCATATCAAGGAGCAGCACAAGATCCGGCTGAAGCCCTCCGGTGGCGAGGTGGTTGACCGTGGCGATGGTATCTAGGGGCAATCCTCGGCCGTATCCCTGGTACGCCACGGTGGAGTCGGCGTACCGGTCACAGATGACGACATGGCCCTGTTTAAGTGCGGGCAGGATGACGTTGCGGGTCAACTGGCTCCTTGCTGCTGCAAACAGCAACAACTCGGCCTCAGCAGAGATGGCAGCATCCCGGGACTTCTTGAGGTAGCGGCGCAACTGCTCGCCAAGGGGTGTGCCTCCTGGCTCATACGTTCGAGTCACGCGGTAGCCGTGCCGCTGCAGCCCTGCGGTAAGCCGCTTGGCCTGCGTGCTCTTGCCGCAGCCCTCGCATCCCTCCAGAGAGATGAATAGCGCCACGGATCAGGCGGACCTCCTGGAGCTCTTGGTCCGAGGACGCCGATCCCCATCGCCCCTGCCCCTGTCATCGTTGAGGAGTTCCTGAAGCTGGTGCACGTAGGCTGAGCGCGAGAGGCCGGGCGCGATAGTGTGAAGACACTGGCGCATCTGGTGCACATCGTTGCCTTTGAGGGCGTAGATGGGAATGCCAAGTGCTTCAGCGTCGCGCACCCTCTGCGCTTTGCGCCGGTAGTGCGTGCGCGTGGTGAGGAACAGGTCTGACCCGTCGAGATCGTCGACGATCTGAACGTTCGTTCGTTCCCTCTTGGCGACAGACTCCAGTCGGGTCCGGTTTACCCCGAATGGAAACACTTTTACGGCCGTGTCGCGCAAGATCCCTGTGTGAGGCATCTCGTCCCGAAGAACAGGTTCTGTGCCTGACTGGGAGGAGAACGTGGACTCTCTGCGTATCTCATCGCTGTCATCAACCCACCGCAGTTCCGTGCGGACAGGGCTGCGTGTGAGGATGCCGTCGACCGCTTCCTCAACATCGGTGTGAACCGAGACGCGGTAGAAATCCATGATTTCCACTACTACGTCGAACGTAGGAGGGGCCTTGCGTTCCAGAATCGACTTCTGTGTGTGCCGACGCCGCGCCTCATCATCACCAAGTGTCACCGACTGAGTGCCGCCCACCAGGTCTGAGAGCGTCGGATTGAGTATCAGATTCTCAAGGTTGTTGCCGTGGGCCGTACCAATAAGCTGCACGCCGCGCTCGGCGATCGTTCGAGCCGCCTGCGCCTCCAGTTCCGTACCGATCTCATCAATAACGATGACCTCGGGCATGTGATTCTCGACTGCCTCGATCATGACCGCATGCTGTTGCTCAGGAGAGGGCACCTGCATTCGCCTTGCGTGCCCGATAGCGGGGTGGGGGATATCGCCATCCCCTGCGATTTCGTTCGAGGTATCGATGACGATGACGCGTTTCCTCGCAGTGTCGGCGAGAACCCGTGCCGATTCGCGGAGCATTGTGGTCTTGCCGACGCCGGGGCGTCCAAGCAAGAGGATGTTCTGTCCGGACTCGATGAGGTCGGAGATCATGTCCACCATGCCGAACACGGCGCGGCCGACACGGCAGGTCAGGCCTACGATCGTTCCCCGTCGGTTGCGGATCGCGGAGACGCGATGCAACGTGCGCTCTATGCCAGCGCGGTTGTCAGTTGTAAATTCACCGATTCGTTCGACCACAAAGGCGATATCGCTTTGGTCGACCTCTTTGCAGCTGATGAGGACTTCTCGTCCGGGGAAGCGTGCCTCGGGGGGAGATCCGAGGTCGACGACGACCTCCAGCAGGTCATCTACCTGTGCCTGTTCACGCAAGGGTTCTCGTACGTGGGGAGGCAGCACATCAAGGAGTGCGTCCAGATTATCCGCTACTACCTGTCGCAAACCTTTCCCTACCAGCCTCTCGAGGCAAGCAGATCCTGCGGAGGGATCGTAGCAATCTCGATTCCGGGCATCGCCTCTCCGAGACCTCTTGAGACCCGGGCCAGAATCTCCGGATCTCGATAGTGCGTGACAGCTTCAACGATCGCCTTAGCCCGGGCTGGAGGGTTGCTCGACTTGAAGATACCCGAGCCGACGAATACTCCGTCGGCGCCAAGCTGCATCATCAGGGCAGCATCAGCCGGGGTTGCGACGCCACCGGCGGCGAAATTGACGACGGGCAGGACTCCCGACTCATGCAGATCAATGAGGGGTTGCAGCGGAGCACCAAGCAGCTTCGCCTCTGTGACCAGCTCTTCCTTGGGAAGCCCTTTCACCTTTCGGATGCCGTCCTGAACTGCCCGCATGTGGCGGACTGCCTCGACGATATTGCCTGTGCCCGCCTCTCCCTTGGTGCGCACCATGGCCGCACCCTCGGCGATTCGCCTCAGTGCCTCTCCGAGTTCGCGGCAGCCACACACGAACGGAACCTGAAAATCGTGCTTCCAGACGTGAAAGCTCTCGTCGGCAGGAGTGAGTACCTCTGACTCATCGATGAAGTCGACACCAAGCGCCTCGAGAACCTGGGCCTCGACGAAGTGGCCGATCCGGCACTTGGCCATGACCGGTATGCTCACGGTCTCCATGATGGCAGCGATGACGGTTGGGTCCGCCATTCTCGCGACCCCGCCTGCCGCCCTGATGTCAGCAGGAACCCGCTCCAGTGCCATGACCGCACACGCCCCTGCGTCCTCGGCGATGCGCGCCTGCTCGGGCGTCACCACGTCCATGATAACCCCACCCTTGAGCGACTGGGCGAGGCCACTCTTTGTACGGAAAGTGCTCTTCTCCATAGCGATATTATAGGTCAGGTCCCGCGGGGACGCAAAGGTATATCCGTAGGCACGTGGCTACTGATGCACGAGAGGGGGCCGCCGGAAACGGCGGCCCCCTCGAAACCGTTCGTGTTGGGGGAAGGGAAGAGGAATCCTACCCCACCTCGTTTCCTGCGATTATGACACTCACACTGCACGTGGCAGGGGTTCCGCCCAGATTGTGTGTCAGTCCCAGTCGAGGATTCTTGATCTGCCGCTTATCCGCCTTCTGCTGCATCTGCTTGTACACTTCGTACATCATGCGCAGTCCGCTCGCACCGATGGGATGGCCGAAGCACTTCAGCCCCCCGTCAGTGTTCACCGGCAGGCCACCGTCGAGGTGGAAGAAGCCGCTCTTCACGTCATCCGCCGCCTTTCCTCGCTCGCTGAACTTGAGGTCCTCCATGATGACCAGTTCGGTGATGGTGAAGCAGTCGTGGACCTCCGCCATGCTGATCTCCTCGCGGGGGTTCTTGATTCCGGCCTCAGCATAGGCGCGCTCGCCGGCACGGACCGTTTCCTCGACGTGAACCCAGTCGAACTTGGGACTCATATAGCCCTCATACGGACCTACGGCGATCTGAAGCGCCTTGATGTAGACCGGATCGGGTCTGAACTTCCTGGCAAGGTCAGCGCGTGTGACGATGGCTGCTGCGGCTCCGTCACTCACGCCGCAGCAGTCGAACAGCCCAAGAGGCCAGGCGACCATTGGTGCTGCCAGAACCTTCTCGATCGTCGTCTCCGACTGAAAGTGGGCCTTGGGGGACAGTGCGCCGTTGTGGTGGTTCTTGACTGCGATCTGACCGATGATCTCCTTGCCCTCTTCGGGGCCGAGCCCGTACTTGTCGAAGTACTTCGTCGCCATCATCGCGAAGTGCCCCGGAGGGCTGTATGTCCTCGTGCGGTACGTATTGCTTTGACGTCGCAGGAGTTCGAAGTCCGGCAATCCGGTGTAGCCCGAGTCCTTCAGCTTCTCGACACCCACCGCAAGAGCGATATCGCACGCGCCTGAGGCCACTGCGTAACAGGCGTTTCTCAACGCGTCGGATCCGGTGGCACACGCGTTCTCGACCCTTGTCACGGGGACATAGTCGAGCTTGAGTGCTCGAGACAGCATCTGCCCTGTCCACTCGGTGACGTACGTGCCAAGCCATGCCGCGCCGATGTCCTTGGATTCAATGCCTGCATCCTCGTACGCCTCGTAGACGGCGTCGATGATCATGTCGTCCGCGCTCTTCTCCCAGTTCTCTCCGAACTTGGAGCAGCCCATCCCGATGATTGCAACCTTATCCTTAATTCCGTCCATGTTGTACCTCGCCTCCAGCTAGCGTTACTAGTCTCTCTTCGGCCGGGCCTTCCACCAGTAGGTGTAGAAGCCGCCGATGTACCGGAGCACCCTGAAGACCATCTCCACCGGCATGCCGATTCTGATTTCGGAGGGATCTCTGTCGGTCATGTCGCAGGTAATCCTGCCTCCTCCCTCGAAATCGACTGCCGCCACGGTAGTTGGAGGATCCGCACTGATGCCCAGGCTGTCGTGGCTAAATGTAGCAAGAACCGCGAGTTTGTCCGAAAACGAATAGTCGTCGAACTCGTCCTTCGATCCGCACTCCATGCAGATCCGCTGTGCCGGGTACTGCGGCGTGCCGCAGTTGCGGCACTTCACGCCATGCAGGTCCAGTCCGCTCTTGTTATCGCGCCACAGCGCAACAGGAGAGGGTTGTTCCATGGGGGCCGTCGCTGGAGGCTCAAGCTCCAGGAGTTGGCGCCAGCGGAGGTATTTCTCGTACGTGGAGATCGTGAGTTTCGTGTTGAGGTAGTAGTCCAGCGTTCGTGCTGGCTTGCATGACGCAATGCCGGGTCGGGCCGCCAACGTCAGTACGTCGGCACCGTTGCCGTACGAGGCCACCAGTATCCGGTCTCCTTCGTTCGACTGCTCCAGTGCGGCAGCGAGGGAGATGAATACCTGTGCGGCGCCAGTGTCGCCAAACTCATTGTAGAAAGTGTCCTGCACGATCGCGGGATCGAGCTTCATTGACCTGGTGACCGCCTGAAGCTGTCGCTGGTCGGGCGCGTACATAACGATCTTCGCCAGGTCCGCAGTGGAGAGACCGCACTTGCTCAGTGCGGACTTCACCGCCTGTGGGATGACACGGCCATGACCGTCGTCACGCACGAATCGAGCTTCCCACGCGCGCACGTACCGATCCTTGTCTGAGCGGAACACGTCGATGATCTCGTCCGCCATCGTGTACATCGACTCGATGGAGGCAACGACATCGTCGGAGCCGACCAGCACCGCGCCGGCTCCGTCGCCGAAGGCCATCTCGCTGGCGCCGTTCGGAAGTCCCAGCCGACTGTCGGCGGCCAGGACCAGCACCTTCTTGAGGGAGCCGCTCTTGACCGCGTCCACGGCTGCCCGGAGGGCATTGGTGCTGCTCCTGAGTGAGCCGCCGAAGTCGACGGTACAGACGTCAGCCCCCATGTTGAGCACAGCTGCTATGGTTGCGGCGGACTGCTTCTCGTTGTAGGGGGCGGTAGTGGAAGCGAAATACACGCCGTCAACGGTGCCGACGTCGATGCCTCTGAGGCACTGCTGAGCGGCAGCCACGGCCATGGTGAGGCTGTCCTCATCGTGGCTGGCAATGGCCTTCTCCCCCTTGCCTCCCGTACCCCACGCACGACCGATCTCGGCGCGGTTCAGTCGGTACAGTGGCAGATATGCTGCGTACGATACTATTCCTGTCATACTGTTCACAGACTCCTTCCTTCGTCCGGTCGAGGGGCCACTCACCGGAATCCTATTTGCTGCTGTAGTCGTAGAACCCCTTGCCTGTCTTGCGACCCAGGTGGCCCGCCTGGAGCATCTTCTTGAGTACCGGAGGCGGGAAGTAAGCGGGGTCCTTCGTCTCCTCGTAGATTGCCATACACGCGTTGTAGTGAATATCGAGTCCCACGAAATCCATCAGTGTGAACGGACCCATCGGGTAATTGAGACCGAGGGTCATGGCCTTGTCGATATCCTCCATCGACGCGAGTCCGCGCTCCCACTGCCGTACGGCAACCAGGGTGTAGGGGAGGTAGAGTTGGTTGACGATGAAGCCCGGGGCATCCTTGCAGACGACCGTTTCCTTTCCGACTGCCTTGCCGTAGTCGACCCCTGTCTCCACCACCTCATCGCTCACCATAATGGTGCGTACGACCTCAAGCAGCTTCATTACGGGGACGGGGCTGAAGAAGTGAAGTCCGAGCACCCGGTCCGGCCGGGTCGTGGCTGCCGCGATCTCGGTGATGGAGAGGGAAGAAGTATTGCTTGCGAGAATCGTCTCCGGAGGGCAGAGACTGTCGAGTGTACCGAAGATCCGCTTCTTCTCGTCCATCCGTTCGATCGCCGCCTCGATGATGAGCTGACAACTCCGAAGATCCTCGAGGCCGGTTGACCCCTTAATGCGGGCGAGGGTGACGGACCGTTCCTCTGCGGTGGACTTGCCCCGGTCGACAGCCTTCTGTGTGGATGATTCGATCCTGGACAAGCCCTTCTTCAGAAACTCGTCGGTCACCTCGGTGACAATCACTTCGTAGCCGGCGCGCGCGGATATCTCGGCGATACCTGACCCCATCAATCCGCAGCCGACGACTCCGATGCTCCTGATGTCCATGCGACGCGTTCCTCCTTGCCTTTTGACTTGAGCTGCAGGCGCCGCTTCCTCACGGTGGCGGGTACTGCGGCCCTTACGCTATGAACACTCCGCCATTGACGCTGAGCGTCTGGCCGGTTATGTACGCTGCCTCTTCCGACACCAGGAACAGTATGGCCGCAGCGATCTCCTCCGGTTCGCCCAGTCGTTTCCACAGGACGGTGTTTTCGTACGCGTTGGCCAGATTCGGCTTATCGCGTCGCGTCGAATTCCACATATCGGTATTGACGAGTCCCGGAGAGACACAGTTGACGTTTATGTGGTGGCGGGCCAGTTCTACCGCGAGGTTTCGTGTGAATGCGATCAATCCGCCTTTCGACGCGCCGTACACCGCCTGTCCCAGGCTACCCACTCTTCCTGCGTCGGAGGCGACGTTGACTATCTTGCCGGATCCACGTTCAATCATGCCGCCGATTACGGCGTGGCAGAACACTATCTGTCCGAGGAGATTCACGCGAAGGCATCTGTCCCAGTCCTGCGGCGATCCATCCGTGAAACGCTCGACGAGGTGCATCGCGGCGTTGTTGACAAGGATGTCGATCCTCCCGAATGCGCTCAGGGCGGTGGTCACGGCATCGTGTATCTGGGAGTTGTCCGCTACGTCGACTCGTGTGAACAGAGCGTTCCGACCAAGCGCCCGCACTTCGTCGGCGACCGCATCGGCCTTGTCGCTGATATCAGCGACAACCACATCAGCACCTGCCCTCGCGAACGATAGGGCCGTCTGTCTGCCGATACCTCCGCTTCCACCTGTGATGAGCGCTACCTTGCCCTCAAGCGAGAATGGTGCCGAACCCATGCGTACACTCCTTAGAGAGGTGTGCCCGTATCCTACCATATTTGACCTGCAGGTTCAGGCAGAAACCGGTCGCGGGACGCTGTCTGAGGCTCACCGTATCTGTACTGGGGGGCGACACTCAGAGTGGCCGCTTGAGCGGTATGCCACTGCGCCTGGGATAGCGGTCCGGAGAATGAGACGCTTTCCTGATGCAGACGAGTGTTCGCTCATCCGCAAGCTGTGGAAGGCGTACTTCAACGAGATGCACGTCTGCCCCTCCAACCTGGCTGATTGCGTTGCGGGCTTCGGCGATCTCGTCAACGATAGCGCCCTTCTTGGGGGCCACGAACATCCCCCCCACGGTGACAAATGGCAGACACAACTCGGCCAGACTTGCCAGCGGCGCCACCGCGCGGGCAACGACGAGATCGTATGATTCGCGGTGTGAGGGCACGTGTGCCAGCACTTCCGCTCGGTCGTTCACCACGGTTGTCCGGGTAAGGCCGAGCCGTACGACCACATTGCGAAGGAACGCAGCCTTCTTGCCCGTTGCCTCCAGCAGCACAAGGTTGATATCAGTGAGAATCAGCTTCAACGGGATGCCCGGAAATCCGGCTCCTGCTCCTATATCCAGTACCCTCATGTGACTGTTGCGCACGGCATCCTTCTCGAACACCTGCAGGATTGTCAGTGAATCGAGGAAGTGACGTGTCTCGATCCCCGACGGGTCGGTTATCGATGTGAGGTTGGTGTACTGATTCCATCGCAGTAACTCATCCCTGTACACCTCGAACAGCCTGACCTGTCCCGGACCGATCTCGTATCCGAGCGTAGTCAGGCCGTCCACAAGTTGTGTGAACTGCGTCATGGGCTCTCCATCGGCGAGATAGTAGCACGTGCGCGCGGCGCACCGGAGCGCCTCTCGTTTGCGTGTCACTAAGCCCTGCGTTATTATGCCAGCTATGGATGTTGAGACTCTGTTGAAGGGAGCGGGGACCTACCTGCCTCACGACAAGCTCGAGTTCATTCGTTCGGCATATGAGTTCGCCGCACGAGCGCACGAAGGACAGTTGCGTGCCTCCGGCGAGCCCTACCTGGATCATCCACTTAATGTAGGTTTAACTCTGGTCGAATATCAGCTCGACGCGGAGTCGATTGCAGCTGCGCTGCTTCACGACGTGGTGGAAGACTGTGACGTCTCTCTTGAGGAAATTGCCTCTCGTTTCGGATCAGAGGTCGCGAAGCTTGTTGACGGAGTGACCAAGCTGAAGCGACTGGCAATCAGGAGCGAAGAGAAGGAGTTCGACTCGAAGACACAGGCAGAGAACCTGCGGAAGCTTCTTATGGCAACAGCAGAGGATCTGCGGGTAGTGCTCATCAAGCTTGCCGACAGACTGCACAACATGAGAACGCTGGGCGCCTTGCCGCTTGGGCGGCGGCGTGCCATAGCGAGGCAGACGCTGGATGTGTACGCACCGCTGGCGCATCGCCTCGGCCTGCGCCGCACGAAGTGGCAACTGGAGGATCTTGCGTTTCGATACCTCGAACCCAAGCAGTATCGACGCTTTTCAAGGCTCGTAGCCACCAAGCGGGCGGAGCGTGAGGGCTTCGTGGAGGATGCGATCCGCTCCCTTGGTGAGGAGCTCAAGAAACAGGGGGTTGAAGCTAGGGTTCTCGGCAGGCCGAAGCACATCTACAGCACGTATCTCAAGGCCAAGCGGTACGCCGAGCAGGGGAAGAGTGTGGGCGACATTCACGACCTGTTTGCGCTCCGGGTACTTGTCGACACGGTAGCTGACTGCTACAAGGCACTCGGTGTGGTGCACAACTTCTGGCACCCCATTATCGAGGAATTCAACGACTACATTGCGAATCCAAAGGACAATGGCTACCAGTCGCTTCATACCACTGTCCTCTGCAACGGAACGACGCCTATCGAAGTGCAGATCAGAACTCACGAAATGAACCAGGTCGCGACGTTTGGAGTTGCTGCGCACTGGCATTACAAGGAAGGCGGCAGACAGGATCGCGCAATGGATCCGCGTATCGCGTGGCTGCAGGATCTCGCTGAGCGCCGGGATGAGCTTGATGGAGAACAGTTCATAGAGTCGCTCAAGACCGATGTACTCACGGACCAGGTGTTCGTGTACACGCCCAAGGGGGAGATCAAGGACCTGCCAAAGGGAGCAACCCCGCTCGATTTCGCGTTTCGGATTCACACGGATCTGGGTTACCGCTGCATCGGCGCCAAGGTGAACGGCAAGCTCGTGCAACTTAATCAGCCCCTGAACAACGGCGACGTTATAGAAATAGTGGCCTCCAAGACCGAACGGGGACCGAGTCTCGACTGGTTGAATCCCGAGCTTGGTTACGTGCGCACGTCACACGCGCAGAACAAGGTTCGCCAGTGGTTCAACAAGCAAGAGAGGAGCCAGAGCATCGACACCGGCAGGCAGATGCTCGAAAGTGGGCTGAAACGGCTGGCGGTTACCGTGCCGGGAGCCGAGAAGCTGGCATCCAAACTGGGGTATGGCAGTCCGGAGGAACTGTACCTGGCGGTAGGAAGAGGCAACCTCACCGTGTCTCAGGTTGCGGTCAAGATGAGTGCTGAGCTTGAGGCGCCTGAGAAGATGATCGAGGTATCGGCTCCGAAGAGAGTCAGCCTTGGCAGCATCCGGGTGCTCGGAGTGGGCGACCTGTATACGAGGTTGGCCAACTGCTGCAATCCCTTGCCCGGTGAGGAGATAATCGGGTATATTACGCAGGGCCGCGGTGTCACCGTGCACCGACGTGACTGCGTCAATGTAGTCAATGAGGCGGAGAAAGAACGGCTCGTGGCGGTGGACTGGGGGGATGTGGCACAGGTCTATCCCGTTAAGCTTCAGATAGATGCGTGGGACAGGACCGCCCTGTTGCGAGACATCAGTGCCGTTATTGCTGAGGCGGGTGTCAACATCACCGATGTGGACTTCACCCGGGAAGATGGCGGGACAGCGGCGCTGCATGTGGACGTTGAGGTGACAAGCACGTCCCAGCTCAGCAGACTTGTGGCTAAACTCCAGTCATTGTGGAGTGTTATCAGCGTAGTGCGAAAAGGAGATTCAATTGTCAGGGAGCA
>PWUO01000116.1 GCA_003562555.1 Dehalococcoidia bacterium | reverse complement strand
CGTGGCCAGGCGGTGTTCGTGGATCCGTATTCCAGCTTCCTGGACACGCCGGCTGAGCGTGGTTTCTATGTTCTCGCCAGTTGCATCCCCGCCGGCATGCAGGATGCGGGCCACACTATGCGCTGCCTCCCTCGTCAAGGCAATGTGGCCATTCACCGTGTCAAACGGCACGCCCAACCGGATGAGATCGGAGATGCGGCCGGTTGCTTCCTCCACCAGGATCCTGGCGGCCTCCGGGTCGCACAGGCCGGCTCCGGCGGCAATGGTATCCTGCAGGTGGAGGGCGGGGGAGTCTCCTTCACCGATGGGAGCGGTAATCCCCCCTTGCGCGTATCTGGTATTGCAGTCCGTAATGCTGCCCTTCGTCAGGATGAGAACGCTACCCATCTCTTTCGCCAGCAGGGCAGTGTACAATCCCGCGATTCCACTACCCACTATAAGGTAGTCGCAACTCTCGCAGACCTTCACCTCGTTCATCAGCCTAACGCAAGCATTCTGTCCAGGGCCTTCTTCGCCTTCAGAGCGATCTCTTCCGGAACGGTGGTCCGGTTGCTCTTCTGCTTCATCGTCTCGATAACGCTCTCCAGGTTCGTCTTCTTCATATCCACGCAGACAAGAGAAGCCGAAAGCAGGTGGAAGCTCTTCTCGGGGTTCTGCAGGCGTAACTGGTGAAGGAGTCCCTCTTCCGTACCGATGAGGAAGGTCTGAGCCGAACTCTCCCCTGCATCGCGGAGCATCTGAGACGTGCTCAGCGCTGCGTCAGCCAGTTCGATTACCTCCGGACGGCATTCCGGGTGAACCAGCACCCTGGCCTCCGGGTACTGCCGTCGTGCCTGCATGACCTCTTCTGCGGTCAGACGGTCGTGTATGGAACAACACCCCGGGTAGAGTATCATCCTCTTACTCGTCTTCGTGGAGACGTAATGTCCCAGGTTTCTGTCCGGGACGAACAGTATTTCGTCATGCGGCAAAGATTCAACTACTGCGACCGCGTTGGCTGAGGTGCAGCAAATATCGCTGAGGGCCTTTACCGCCGCGGTACTATTCACGTAGCTCACAACTGCGGCGTGAGGGTAGCTCGCTCTCCATTCGTTGAGAGAATTGTCGTCAATCATGACAGCCATGGGGCAGGAAGCGCCAGCGGCACTCAGCAGGACGGTGGCTTCCGGGTTGAGGATGGCGGCTGTCTCCGCCATGAAATCGACGCCACAGAAGACGATCGTCTCGCTCTTCAACCTGGCACAAGCGAGCGCGAGCTCCAGAGAATCACCGACGAAATCGGCGATGCGCTGCACCTCGGCACCCTGATAGTTGTGGGAAACAATGACCGCATGCAACTCCCGTTTGAGCCTGAAGACTTCCTCCCTCAGGTCGGCAAGCTCCGCCTCTGACCTCCTGGGAATACCTGTGTCATGTAGTGTCATCTCTGTCTTCTCCATCCTGGGTCTGAATCACAGATGTCCGGGGCTGCTCAGGCAGTTGGGTTACCTAGTGTATTCCAAGTCAGTCAGTATGGCGAAACGCGAAGGCCCTCGAGATGAGAAGGAGATAGCTGTGCCGACATGCTTCGGTTTGTATCACACACCAGATTGCCCTGCTCCTGCCGGGTTGTGCCTCCCATTATGCCATTGTTCCTGGCACGTCTGCCTCAGGCGCTCGTGACCACTGCCCCCGGACACCGTGAGGCACGATTATCAATGTGGGTTGCCGATGTTGCCTCCGCTCGCGGGATGGACTGCATTCGGGTCATGCACAACCGGGCTGCACGGGCCGGCGCACGCAACCTGTTGCATCCTGCACTCTCCTCGTGTTGCCACGTGATGGCATCCGTGCGAAAGGAGATCTAAGGCACCCGGTTGACGCGGCTTCTCTCTTGGCAGACCGGTGATTCACCTGCGGCAATGCCGGGGGCGTCCTGCGTAGCCAGTCACGACGCGTGCTATGATGCTCACGTATCGCTGCTGCTCGTGGAGGAGACGAAGGTGAAAGCAACGCAGGGCAGGATAGGACGCGTGTTTGTACTGAGGCTGGAGGACGGGGACGCGGTGCCGGAGAGCATCGAGCGCTACGCCGCGGAGCAGCGCATCCGCGTGGGACAGGTCCTGCTCCTCGGCGGGTTCGGTGAGGGCGAGGTGGTGGCCGGGCCACGCACCTCCAGCAAGTCTCCGGTTGAGCCTCTGCTGCTGCCGGTGGACGGCGTTCACGAGACCCTCGGCGTGGGACTGATCGCGCCGGATGAGGCTGGCACGCCGCGATTGCATATGCACGGTGCATTGGGGCGCGCCGGAAACACGCTTACCGGCTGCCTGCGGCAGGGCGTCACCACGTGGCTTGTGGCGGAGGCGGTCATCACCGAGATCCTTACCGACACCGCCAGGCGTCAGCCCGACCCCGAGAGCGGGATCATGCTGCTGAATGTGTAGGGAGGACTCTGCCGTGGAATCACGGGCACACCTTGCTTGGTTCACCGCGCTGCGCTACCGCGCACGCGTCAATTCCCTCGACGAACAGTAGGAGCACCCGAACACGAATTGCCATGCGGCGTTTGCGGGTAAGGTCGGGTGGTTCATGATTGCCTCGAAGTGCCCGAAACGTGGAGCAGCCCTGATAGTGATCGTCGGGGCAGGCAGGATTCTAGGCGGCGAAGGCGGGCTGCACCGTGAGCTGCGCCCATCCGTGCCCGATCTTCTTCGACTCATCAAGCAGGCGCCCGATTGAGATTGCGGTCAGTGGCGATACCACGAGGGTACCGGGAAAGACCGCAACCGCTTCTGTGAGTATCCTCTTCATCGTGTACCGCGAGGAGGTATGGGTGAGCACCAGCCCCCCGACCTCCGATTCCAGGGCCAGTGCGGCTGCCTCAGCGGCCGTGCTGTGGTGGCGCTTGACGGCCCTGCTCGAGTGATGCTGCAGGTACGTGGCTTCATGGACGAGAAGGTCGGCGCCCCGTGCGGCCTCAATGACGGTCTCGGAGGGACGGGTGTCTCCGCTGATCACCAGCCGCCTGTTGTGGGCGGCTTCATCCAGCTTCCAGCCCACCGAGGCAATGCGGTGGACGGTATCGACCGGTTCCATCCTGATATCCCGGATGCGTGTGGGCTCACCCGGCGCCACTGTATGCAGGTTCCTCAAAGCGGCAGGACACATCGCTCGGAGTAGAAGGTGTGTGGGCCGGCCAGGTTCCGGTCCAAGAACAGGCAGAGGAGCACCGGTTCTGGCATGGATCAACCCCTGAAGCCCGGCGAAATGGTCGAGATGCCAGTGGGTCATCAGGACGGCATCCAGCATGTCCGGGTCTACCCCCGCTCTACGCAGTTGCCGCAGCGCGCCGATGCCTGCATCAACCATGATCTTAGTCTCGCCCACTTCGATCAGACAGGCAGAGGTGTACGGGAACGGGAGGAGTGTAGCGCACGAAGTACCCAGGAAGGTAATGCGGAAATCGTTATCCAAATATATATCCGATTCTGTCGCGATTATGCGAGGAACGACCATCTGAAGCGGGTATGCCGATACCGCATATGAGGATCCTTCCCAGTGAGACATACTAGCATGGATTCCGCGAAAGATCATTATCCGACTTCACCTCCTAACGTATGCGCCCCGTGAAGTCGCCTCGTTGGTCCTGTGGACGTCTGCCACCTCGACAGTCCGGTCGTGGTGTACACCAAGGTTGGTGCGGGCGGTACGCATGGAGGCCTTGCTTCATTCGATGG
>PWUO01000181.1 GCA_003562555.1 Dehalococcoidia bacterium | reverse complement strand
GCGTCCCGCGTAGCGCGGGACGCCGTTTGGAAACCTTCCTGGAGTACTACGAGCGCAGGCTGCGCGCAATGACTGCGCGATGTATCTCGTTGGTGCCCTCGTAGATCTCGATGAGCTTGGCGTCGCGGTAGTACCGTTCGACCGGCATGTCCCTGGTGCAGCCATAGCCGCCATGGAGCTGCACTGCCTTGCGCGCGACGTCTGCTGCGGACTCGGCCGCGTAGAGCTTCGCCTTGGCTGCGGCTGCGCCGTAGTCCTTTCCCGCATCGGCCATGCGCGCGGCTCTCAGCGCCAGCAGGTTAGCGGCGTCGACCATGACGGACATGTCGGCGAGCATCCACTGCACTCCCTGGAAATTGCCGATCGGCCGGCCGAACTGTTCGCGGTCTGCGGTGTAGGTGAGCGTGGCCTCAAGAGCCGCCTCGGCAAGGCCGATCGCCTGTCCCGCCACGTGAATGCGGCCAAGGTCCAGCGATGCGAATGCGATCCGCAGGCCTTTCCCTTCCTCGCCGACGACGGCTGAGGCAGGGACGCGGCAGTCCCTGAAGAAGAGCTCGGCGGCGCTGCTCGCATGCAATCCGAGCAGTTCTTCCACCTTGCCCACGGTAAATCCCGGTGTGCCCTTCTCAACCAGGAAGGCGGTTATGCCCCTGGTACCGAGCGACTTATCGACGGTGGCGAAGACCAGCACCACATCGCCCACGTCCCCGGCGGTGATGAACGCCTTGGCCCCATTGAGAATCCACTCGTCACCGTCGCGGGTTGCGGTTGTGGCGATGTTCGCGGCATCGCTGCCGGCGGCCGGCTCGGTGACGGCGAAACATGCGATCATGTCGCCGGAGATCACTGCCGGAACGTACTTCTTCTTCTGTTCCTCGGTGCCGAAATTCAGGATTGCGTCGGTGAAGATGCCGGCGGGTGAGCCGAAGATGCTGGCCAGCGACACGCTTGCTCGCGCGATCTCGATGGAGGCGATGAGGTACTCGGTGACCGTGCCGCCAAGACCACCGTACTCCGGCGGTACCATGATCCCGAACAGTCCGTAGTCAGCAATCTTCTTGACCGATTCCTTCGCGTACTCCTTGCGGCTCTCCCATTCTTCGACGTGCGGCATCAACTCCTTGTTGACGAACTCACGTACATCCTTCTTGAAACTCAGTTCCGCCTCAGTGAGGAGGTTCTCCATGTGCGCATTCTCCCTTTGCCGTTGTGGCTGTGTCCCGGAGGCCGTGCAGGGACAACCTGCGGGTCGGCGTGCACCGGACGGTTGATTTTACGGAGGTTTGCGATGCGCCGCAAACCGGCAAGGTGTCGAACCTGTTTTGTCGGACGGACACTCATCACGAGTCACCGACCGTGCTATCATAGGCGGACGAGTCTCGATAGCGATTGCTTCAGGAGGGCTTCCCGTGGAGCGCAAGAGAGTTATCGTCACCGAATACATAGATCCTGCGGGACTGGAGATACTGGAGAGATACTTCGATATCGCGTACCTCCCGAAGACTCCGAGGGTGAAGCTTGAGAAAGCGATCGCGGGAGCCCATGGCATTGGCGTGCGACTGGCCCCGATCACCGCTGATCTCATCGAGAAGGCACCCAACCTGAAAGTGATCGCCAAGCATGGCGTGGGTTACGACAACATAGACGTAGCTGCAGCCACTGCTCGCCGCATCACGGTGGTCAACACCCCCAAGGCCAATGCGGTATCGGTCGCCGAGCATATCCTCTCGCTCATGCTGTGCCTTGCTGACCGTATCTGCGTCGCAAACGCTGATCTCAAGGCGGGACGGTTCAAGCGCCGCGAGGACTACACGGGCGTTGAGCTTAAAGGGAAGACCCTGGGGGTGATCGGCCTCGGCCGTATTGGGTCCGAGGTGGCACGCAAGTGCAGGTCAGGATTCGGCATGAGCGTTGTTGCGTACGATCCACTGCTCTCCTCCGAGACGTTCGAGTTGACCGGCTACAAGCGTGCCGAGGCGCTGGGGAGTCTGTTGGAGGAGGCCGATTTCGTGGTGCTCTGCGTGCCCATCACATCCGAGACGGCCGACATGATAGGAGCGCGGGAACTCTCGTGGATGAAACCGAGTGCCTACCTCATCAATACGTCGCGGGGCGGACTGGTCGACGAGGCTGCCCTGTACTCGGCATTGGCCGAGGGTCGACTCGCTGGTGCGGCGATCGACGTGTTCGTCAAGGAACCTCCGACACCGGAGAATCCGTTGCTCTCGCTCGACAACTTCATCGCCACGCCTCACATCGGTGGTGCGACAGTTGAGGCTATGAGGCGCATGGCGACGGACCTTGCTGAAGAGATCGTCCGCGTTCTCACCGGTGAGAGGCCACTCTACCCCGTCAATCCCGAGGTGTACGAGCAATGATGGCGGCGGGCGAGACGGCTCTGCTGCCGGTGTATCGCATCCGTCCATTGCCGCTGTCCTACGTGAAGCTGGATATGGACACCTTCACCTACCGGCACAACAGCGGTGTATCGATGGATGTGCCCATATTCGCCTGGTATATCGAGGGTGGAAGCCAGCGCATTCTGGTGGATACCGGTGCCAACGCTGAGCATATGGCGAAGTATCGCGACGTCGAGGCAGATGATATCAACTCGTTCGATGATGCCCTGATGGCCAAGACTGGCCTCAAGCCATCCGACATCGACCTGGTGATCCAGACAAACCTGATGATGGATCACTGCGCCAACACGCGGAAGTGCAGCAGCGCGCGTGTGGTGGTGCAGCAGGCCGAGCTGGAGTTCGCTCTCTCGCCTCATCCGATACTGGCGCCGATGTACGTGCGGGAGCTTTTCATGGGACTCAGCGTCCAGGTGGTGGATGGGTACAGCGAGGTCATGCCGGGTATCGAGCTCCTGCCGGTGCCCGGGCAGAGTCCCGGCTGTCAGGCGGTGAGCATCAACACGTCGCATGGCAAGGCAATCATCTCGGGGATGTGCACCATCGAGGAGAACTTCAATCCTCGCGCGGGAATCAGGGAGACCATGCCGGTAATTCCACCGGGCATTCACCTCAACGCTGTCGAGGCATTCAACAGCGTGCTGCGGATCAAAGGGATGGGGGATATCATTATTCCCATGCATGAGCCGGGGCTTGTGAACGTGGACAGCATTCCATAGCCTCTCTTTTGACGGAGATGTAAGGAGGACGGACGTGAAGCAGGACATGGTGTACGAATTCAAACGACGGCTGATGGCAGGGGCGAAGGTGTTCGGCCCGCTGATCGGACCCGGCAACGAGCCTGAGACCACCGTTGCCGCGATCAAGAGAATCGGTTTCGATTTCTTCATGATTGACAACGAACACAGCCTGGTCAACAAGGAGACGATCTACACCTACATACGACTGGCTCGCGAGCACGAGCTGCCCATACTCATGCGCCCGGAGGAGTCCACGGCGTATTTCCGTCCGTACCTGGACTCCGGCATTCAGGGGCTGATGGTGCCGCAGGTGGACAGCGTGGAGCAGGCCATGTATGCGGTGAACCAGTGTTACTTCCCGCCGCTGGGACGTCGGGGCTCGGGCATAGGCATGAGTCCCTACCTTCTGGACGGCATGGATGTGGCAACTACTCCACTGGCTGCGATGGTGGAGTATGTCAACAGGAACGTGATCCTCCTGCCGCAGACGGAAAGCCTGGCCGCAGTAAAGGAACTGCCGCGCACCCTGAGGCTGGAGGGCATCACCGGAACGGTGGTAGGCACGCACGACCTCGCGC
>PWUO01000164.1 GCA_003562555.1 Dehalococcoidia bacterium | reverse complement strand
AGCATCTCCTGACTGCACGGTTAATGCCCCCAACCGCCCGTCCGGGCCAACCAGTGGTAAAATCGATACTAACTATACTTTTACTACTGGTGGTTCAAGCTGTGCAGCCGGCCATAGTGTGCAATACCAATTCTGGTGGAGTAAAGTTGATGAATCTTGGAATTCTACTGGCTGGAGTAACTCGGCTAGTGTTACCTTGAGTTTTCCAGAAGAAGGCACTTATGAAATAGATGCACAAGCACGATGTGTTGTTGATAATTCTATAATATCAGGATTTTCAGATTCATTAATTGTTAGCATTACTAAACCAGAGATGCCAATAGATGAAAAATATACAATTGCATATATCCCTGTTAAATATAAAGGTTCTATTAGTCCACAGCCGGACAGAACCATGGCTGATTTAAAAGAAAGAGCCGGTATGGTTAGTCATTATTACAACAATCAATCATATAATAGTGTTGATCTAGTATCAGTATTTCTGTCTGATGAAAGAATAGAATTACCTAATAGTTTTTTTCAATATACTTTGCAATATGGTGATAATTGGGATTATTATGTTATACGTGACGCGCTGGATCAAGCAGGCATACTACCCGATAATTTTGATAAGAATCCATTTCACTGGACAAAAGACATTGAAGAGTATGATGCCGTTATGGTTTTAGCACCCACCGTGCCTGAAATACATAAATTAATATATAAGGGTGGGGGTGCTTTTACCATGCCTGGGAATTACCCAAACATATTAAACATAATTTATGTTGAAGACAGTTATTCTTACGCAACCTGGGCTCATGAACTGGGTCATGGAATTTTTAAGTGGTTTGACTACTATCCTAGGAAAGACTATGTATGGACCAGGGGTCATGCAAGGAAATGGTGTTTAATGGGCGGGGGGATGATCATGAATCCACCGGCCCAAGTAATGACTTTCAATAAAGCACTGGCAGGCTGGCTGAACTATAATGATTTAGAACATGATGATTATGGTCAATATAACATAGAGTTACTTCATGAATTATCATATGGAGATCAGGTTTATAGGTATGAACCGAAGGCTGAACATGGTTTAATTGATAACTATATTGATTACTTTATTATTGAAGGTAGAAATCCGGGAGAAGAGAGTAAAGGCATTGCAATAGATAGGTATGTTAATGAATCCAGCTTAGAGCCAGATCTGGGCATTAATCTCTATTATCAACTGGGAAGAGATACAGAGGAGGAACATATAGATGCTGACGGTACCTATGTTTATCGAATTCCATACCAGTTAAGTGGTCATGAAAAAGTGACTCTTACTCCCGGAGATAGTCACAAATGTGATTATCATGGAGTTAAGTTTAAGGCTAAGCAGGTAGGCGGTCAGTTACAATTAAATATTTCTGAACACCTCATAACTGATAGGTGCATTATATCTGCTCGAGAAATCAAGGCAATAATAGATGAACTTGATACAAGTAAGGTTTCTTCACTGCTTTCTGATTATACTTTAGAAAATATATTCGACACAAACCTTATAGTTTATACAGACGATGGCGAGATTGTTGGTATGTGTTATGAAAATAATGAGTATGTTATGAATATTCCCGGGGCAAGGTCCAGTGGTAATATTCCAGGTGGTGGGCCTGAGTGGATTTCCATACCAAGTGGTATTGAAGTATCTTACAAGATTGATGCAACACCAGCTATGAAATGGTTGGAAGAACTGGGTTTAGCTGAAATCAGTATTGAAACAACTGTGGAAAGAATAGAAGTTGATGAAGCAGGAGAAAGAACAGTTATTAGAGATGATACTGTCGAGCTTGTTCTATATAATATAATACTCATTGCCAAACCGGATGAAGGTGGGGAAATCTATGGTGGTGGAGTTTATGAGCCCGGCGAAGAAGTCACAATCTCAGCTTCTGCTAACGAAGGATATAAGTTTGTGAACTGGACCGAAAACGGTGCAGAGATCTCGACTGAATCTTCCTACTCCTTTACCGTAACCGGTAGCCGAAATCTGGCAGCCAACTTTGATAAAGTTGCTGATGACCCAGATATGGAGCCGGGTGAAGAATGGGAATGGCGTAATCCCTATCCGTTTGGCCATTCAATGTATGGTGTTACTTGGAGCGGCAGTCAGTTCGTAGCCGTTGGCGAATGCAGCACTATCCTTACCTCACCAGACGAGGAGAGCTGGAAAGAGCAAGTTTTAGACAAGCGCTACAGGCTTAAGGCTGTCGTCAGGGGTGATAATCAGCTTGTAGCAGTGGGTGAGGATGGCATTATCTTCACCTCCCCAGACGGGGATAGCTGGACAGTGCGCAGCTCATTAACGGGCAACGATCTTAATGCTATCGTTTGGGGCGATAACCAGTTCGTTTCTGTTGGTGGTGCTGAAGGTTTTGGTTTTTATAATACTGACATAAGTGTTATTCTCACATCACCAGACGGTAAAAACTGGAAAGAACAAAGATTATATAACCGAGATAGGCTTTACGGCGTTACATGGGGTAATAATCAGTTTGTAGCTGTGGGTGAGTTTGGTACTATTTTGACCTCCCCGGACGGGAAGAGCTGGACAGAGCAAAACTCGGGGCTAGGTTCAAGGCTTAGAGCTGTTACCTGGGGTGTTGACCGGTTTGTAGCTGTGGGTTCTTCGGGCATCGTTTTAACCTCTCCGGACGGTGAGAACTGGACATACCAAAGCTTGGATACGGACAATAGTATTTTTGCTGTCACCTGGGGTGGTAATCAATTTGTAGCCGTGGGCTCGAGCGGCACCGTTTTTACCTCCCCGGATGGGGAAAGTTGGACAGAACAAAACTCGGGTGCGGACTGTCTCCTAAATGATGTTACTTGGGGAGACAATCATTTTGTAGCAGTGGGTGTTTCGGGCACCGTTTTAACCTCTCCGGATGGGGAAAGCTGGACATTACGCAGCTCAGGCAAGGGCAATTTATGTCTTTCTGATGTCGTCTGGTGTGGTAATCAGTTTGTAACAGTGGGTGTTTTTGGCGATGTGCTTACTTCTCCGGACGGGTACAATTGGTTAAATCAAAGCTCGGTTGGTTCGCTTAATGCTGTCGTCTGGGGTGATAACCGGTTTGTAGCTGTGGGCTTGAGAGGCAATGTTTTTACCTCCCCGGATGGGGTGAATTGGACGGAGCAAGACTCAGGCTCGCACAGCGACTCTTTGGGTGGCAAAATCAACCTTAATGATGTCACCTGGGGTGATAACCGGTTTGTGGCAGTGGGCAGATTTGGTCTTGTTCTTACTTCCCCGGACGGGGAGAATTGGACAGAGCAAAATTCGGGTATAGGTAGTAATATTTCAGCTGTAACCTGGGGTGATAACCAGTTTGTAGCTGTGGGCAGCTATGGTATAGTCTTCACCTCCCCGGACGGGAAGAGCTGGACAGAGCAAAATTCGGGTACGGATAGCAGCCTTAGCAGCAGCCTTAGCGATGTCACCTGGGGTGATAACCGGTTTGTAGCTGTGGGCAGTTATGGTACAATCCTCACCTCCCCGGATGGGGTGAATTGGACGGAACAAAGCTTGGACACGGACAGCAGCCTTAGAGCTGTCACCTGGGGTGATAACCGGTTTGTAGCTGTGGGCAGATATGGTCTTGTTCTTACTTCCCCGGACGGGGAAAACTGGACGGAACAATATTCAGGCACATGTATGGGTTTTTATGCTGTAACCTGGGGTGATAATCAGTTTGTGACAGTTGGTATGGCTGGTGT
>PWUO01000273.1 GCA_003562555.1 Dehalococcoidia bacterium | reverse complement strand
GTGATTTCTGATGTCAACAGTGGTTGCGACAACGCGAATACTTGATCGAGGGGTCACATCGTTCGCTGTGGTTGATGTTGCAGGGAGGCAGACTGTAGTGGTCTGGTGAAGACCTTCAGACAGGCATTCGATAACGGCCCACTGGTCTGATACCATAGCTGCTGGCCCCGGTCAGTGATAGCGGGATTGTCTGGGAATGGCTCGAGCGATTGTGGCTGCAGGAGCAGACTTGGCGACTTCACTCAGGACACCGCCAGAATGCAGTCCGCGGCGTCGTGCCGTGCAGATCGCCAGTTTGTTCGTGGCGCAGTTGCGTCACCATGATGTGGCTGCGATCAGTTGAGTTCGCGCCAGTGTCCCACCCGCACCGATCAGGGTGATCCGGTACAGTCATTTGGGGAGGTTCACAATTGGCAGACAAAGGTGCGGACGCCAATAATTGCGAGGTGGTCTACGACCGTTCCCTCGGGGGGATGGTTCGAGACGCAACCCAGGGATTCATCCCGCTCAAAGTCTTCTACACCCCCGGGGACATCAAGGATGTTGATTACGATCGCGATGTCGCCGATCCCGGGTGCTTCCCGTTCACCAGAGGCATTTACCCGAAGATGTACCGTGACAGGCTGTGGATCAAGTCTTTCATCGTGAGCTACAGCACGCCCGAGGAGACGAACGCGGCATTCAAGGAGTACCTGGCGAACGGCCAGACAGGCCTTCGGCTGCTCGCCGATCTGCCTATCCAGACGGGACTTGATCCCGATCACCCTTCCTCGTGGAACGCGATGCTCTGTGGGGGCATCTCCTCCTACGCGCTTGAGACGTATGAGCGCATGCTGGATGGCCTGCCGCTGGAGAATGTGGACTACGAGCTTGCGCATATGGGGATGTCCAGTTTCCTGTGCTTCTACTCATACCTTGTGGCGATGATGGAGAACAGGGGACTCGACGTTTCCACTCTGCGCGGCGCAAGCATCAACGACCCGTTCAGGTCCAAGATCGTGTACGGGTGCCCGGACTTCCCCACGGAGATCGATCGACGCATCTGCCTCGATCTGATCGAGTTTTCCGTCCGAAACACACCGAAGTGGAAGGCGTACGCGCCTAACGGCGTCGACCCTCAGCAGTCGGGCATGACGGCGGTACAGGAAGCAGCCCACGTGCTGGGAGTCGCCACTGCCGTGTACACCGACATGATCAACGAGCGCAAGATCAGCCTCGACGAGATTGGGCCGACGGTGTTCTCGATGGATGCCGAATCGGACTTCTTTGAGACGCTGTGCATGTTCCGGGCGACCCGGCGGATGTGGGCGAAGATAGCGAAGGAGAAGCTCGGAGCCACCACCGCGCGGGCTCAGAGCCTCCGCATTGGGATCAGGACCTCCGGACTCTCGCTACAGACGCAGAAGCCGCTGAACAACGCGGCTCGGGTGACGCTGCAGATACTGAGTTGTGTGCTGGGTGGGGTGAACTCGCTTGATGCCTCCAGTATCGATGAGGCCATCGGCCTGCCGTCGAAAGAGGCGCGCCTGTTCAACCTCGACGCGCAGCATATCGTGACGCACGAGGCCAACGTGCCCCTCGTGGCCGACCCGCTGGGAGGCTCTTACTACGTGGAATGGCTGACCAACAAGATCGAGGAGGAGGCCAATGAGATCCTCCGCACCATAGAGGAGAATGGAGGCATGTGGGCATGTCTCGAGTCTGGATGGCTGCGACAGCAGATCGATTCCAGCCGTATGAGGGTGCAGGCGGAGATCAACGAGGGAAAGCGACTCATCGTGGGCGTAAATGCCTTCCAGGGAGAGGAAGGCCCCATCAACAAGGCCATCGAGAACTTTGCCTACCGGGTGCCGTCCAAGAAGCTGCGACTCAAGACCATAGCGGACATACGACGACTGCGGTCGACTCGCGACCCTGAGAAGGTGACTGCGGCGGTCATGGAGTTGTACAGCGCCACGAAGGAAGGCAGGAACATCGTACGCGCCACCATCGAGGCTGCGAAGGTGGGTGTCACTGTTGGCGAGACGGTGGGCGTGATACGGATGGCGTACGGATATGGCTACGATCCGCTGGATCAGATCGAGGCGCCCGCGTTTATCACCAATCTACTGGGAGGCAACTAATGGCAGTCAGTCAGAAGACCATCAGGGTGGTCATCGGCAAGGTGGGTTGCGACATACATGAACGCGGCGCCCTTGTCCTGGCGCGTGCCTTCAGGGATGCCGGAATGGAGGTCATCTACGTCGGCAGGTATCAGACGGCCGAGTCGGTCGCCAAGACGGCCGTCGACGAGGATGCGAGCGTGGTAGCGCTGAGCGACCACACGGGAAGCATGCGCTACATCGCCAAGGACATCGTCGATGCCCTCAAGAAGTTCGGTGGTGCCGACATTCCCGTGGTGGCCGGCGGCCTGATTCCGAAGAGAGACCTCCCCTATCTGGAGAAGCTTGGAGTCACCGGCAACTTCGGCCCGGGCACACCAGTTGAAACGGTGATCGAACACATTCAGGAGACTGTGGCGAAGGGGTGACCGTAGCAGAAGGGATGAAGGTGTTGAATGCGGATTTGAGTCGTTCTTCGGAGTCAGTCGAGCACATCGACAGTGGTAACTCGAGGGCGTGAATCGCATGACAATCGAGAAGCGGACACATCTGGACAAAGGGTACGCCCAAGTCTACACGGGGAACTGTAAGGGGAAGACGACTGCTGCCCTGGGCCTCGCGTTTCGGGCGATGGGGAGTGGTCTCCGGACCTACGTTGGGCAGTTCATGAAGGGACAGCACTACGGCGAGCTCGACGCTGCCGAACTTGTGAAGCCCTACATCACCATTGAGCAATATGGCAGGAAGGATCTTGTACATGTGAAGAACCCGCCGCTTCCCGAGGATGTGAAGATGGCCGAGGAGGGTCTGGCTCGGGCGCGTGACGCCATGCTGTCAGGCGAATACGATATCGTGGTGTTCGACGAGATTCTGACTGCGCACGACTTCAACCTTCTGTCTGTTGAGAGCATCCTGGAGCTGCTGAAGAGCAAGCCGGACAACGTCGAAATCGTCTTCACCGGCCGCTACGCACCCCAGGAGGTGATGGATGCGGCGGATCTGGTTACGGAGATGGTGGAGGTCAGGCACTACTACGTGAACGGCGTGTGTGCACGTCGTGGAATCGAGTTCTGATCGACGTCCGAGCATACACGCGAAAGCGAGTGTTGACACCGTTGACTGAGAAGACACTGGACCCCAGACTTGCGCAGATGATAGCCGATATGCTGCAGGGCAATGCGCGTGCCCTGGCCAGACTTATCACCATTGTTGAGCAGGATGACCATGATGCACACCAGGTGCTGCGAGAGATCGGGCCGACGGGCAAGGCCCATCGCGTAGGCATAACCGGACCTCCTGGGGCCGGGAAGAGCACACTCGTCAACAGGCTGACGTCCTGTGCGCGGCAGAACCGCTTACGGGTTGGCGTCATCTGCGCCGATCCAAGCAGTCCGTTCAGCGGTGGAGCTGTGCTCGGCGACCGGGTGAGGATGAGCCAGCATAATCTGGATGAGGGCGTGCATATCAGGAGCATGTCCACACGAGGGAGCCTGGGTGGACTGCCGACTACCGTTCACGGCGTGATCGAGCTCATGGACGCCTCAGGCAAGGATGTCATCCTCGTGGAGACTGTGGGCGTGGGACAGATGGAACTGGACGTAATGCAGAGTGTGGACACGGTGGTGGTAGCTCTTGTTCCCGAGGCGGGAGATGACGTGCAGGCAATGAAAGCCGGACTGATGGAGATAGCCGATATCTTCGTGGTGAATAAGGCAGACCGACCCGGGGCGGAGAGCCTGATGGTGGGCATCAGGAGTATGCTCGACCTCGTGTGCCAGGGAGATGCGTGGAGGATTCCCGTACTGGCAACCCAGGCGGAGAACAACATCGGCGTCGATGATCTGTACCAGCAGATCTGGGAGCATCGCAGGTTCAGCCTTGACAGCGGCGTCTTCACCACAAGGAGGGCCGGACAGCGGTACGCTGAGTTCACAGCAGCTCTGCAGAAAATGATCACACAGGAGTTCATGCAGGCGGTCGCCGAAGACCCCATCCTTTGCGCATGTGTTTCGCGAATGAACGCCGGTGAGGTCAGCGCGTACGAGGCCGCGGAAGAGGTGTTCAGGATCGTCTCACAGCAGATGAGGTGACGCCGCATTCGCTCAGATCAGTCGTTTCGTACGCAGTGCCCAGACTATTCCCGGGACCTGCAGGTCGAGTTCGGCCCCATCGGGAGGGTGCAGCATGAACTCGTCTGCCTCGTTGACGGGGACCTCGATGACCTCGATTCCCTCGATATCGCTGCCTGACGGCGTGCCCACGAACTCGACGCCCGGCGCGAAGTAGTGCATCGCCCGGGTGCGTGAGAGGTCCGCGGCCAGGGGCGAAAGCAGCACCGGAATCAGTGTCGTTGCGGCATACCCGGTCTCCTCGAGAAGCTCTCGTCGTGCCGTCTCCTCCTCGCTCTCGCCGTGGAGATCCGTGAGCCCCGCCGGGAACTGGATCACGTACGATTCGCTCCCGGCGCGCCAGTTCTTCTCATACAGGAGTTTGCCGTCCTTCGTCACCGCGATGATGACAACTGCGCCACTCCCATGAACGTTCGTTCTTTCCACGGTCTCCCATCTTCGGGCGTGGCCGTTGCCGGTAATCACCGTCTTCTCCACGATCCGAAGGTAGCGTCCCTCGTAGATGATGTGCCTGTCGGTTACGTGCATAGAGGTCCTCCACGGAAGTCTACCGTACCATGTCCGGAACAGGCATTGCGACATCTCAGTCGTGAAAAGTCTTTGCATCCGCGTGTAAGCACGCGACTGTATCAACGCTCGAGAAGCGTGATCTCGAACAGCAGAGGCCAGAATTTTCCGGTGACGAAGAGGCGGTCATGCTCAGCATCGTAGGCGATGCCGTTCAGGACGTCGGACCCCGATGCCGACACGTGTGAATCAAGCAGGCCAGTCAGGTCGATCCATGCCGTCACACGACCATCGGATGGGTCGATGACAGCTATTGAGTCGGTCGGCCAGACGTTCGCGAAGATACGACCGCCGATGAATTCAAGCTCGTTCAGTCCGGCGACCGGCACGCCTTGATCGTTGATGGTGACATAACCTTCCATCTCGTACCTGTCCCTGTTGAGCAAGTAGAGCGTGTCTGAACCATCGCTCATCACGAGATGCTCTCCGTCGCATGTGATACCCCATCCGTCGGTCTCGTACGTGAACTCGTCGATCATACGTAGGTTCTCGCGCTCGTATACGAAACCAGTTCCTGAATCCAGCGTCAACTGCACGATGCGGTTTCCGCAGATGGTAATGCCCTCGCCGAAGTGCTGCGCGGAGAGAGGGACGCGTTGCAGCACGTTGCCTGTGTGCAGTTCAACCCGGCGTAGCTCTGACCGGCCCCTGATCCCTGTGCCTTCGTAGAGGTAACCATCGTGGTACGCCAGACCCTGCGTGAAGGCGTGTTCGTCATGTGGATATACGTCGACCACGTGGTAGGTGTAGTACGTCACCTGGCGGGTGTCATCCGTCGCGGTGGGTACCGTGCAGTTGGTGGCCGTCAGGGCGAGAACCAGCAGTGTAGCGGCCAGGGGCAACGTGTGGCGCCGCAGTTTCCGATCCTCTTCAGTTCGCAGGTGTGTGCGCTCCGTCATTGACCTGTACTCGACTTCGATGGTCCGGGCGACGGAGGCGTTAGTGATTCGCCGTTCCCTTGATGAGTGGCTCCAGTGGCGACAGGTCCTCGTAGAACCGATCAAGCACGGTGTTCGCTTCGTCCAGCCGTGACATGATGCGCGGTATGGCATTGTACACAATACTCTTCATCAACGTGATGTCCTCTTGTGTGAGCAGCGGGATCTGCCAGTGTGCAAGGTGTTCCCTGGTGACCAGCATCGACAGCACAGCCGAGGTGCCGGGAATCATGCCCGCCTGTCGCACTACGTCGTGCACCTTGTCGGTCATGAAGCTGACGCCTCCGACCTCCTCACTGACCAGCCTGGCCAGCTCGGCGGCGATGACAACCTTGTCCGCCCCGATCTCCGCGTGCTTGAGCCGTTGTGCGGTCTCGATGATGCGCTCCGCGACTTCGACCGTCTTGCGCCGCAGCGCGCCCTCGTTCCGCGGAAAGACATCGTCCAGAATGATTACGGGATAACCGAGGTCCCGCGCTGAGGCGTGCAGGGCCTCAGCGACGACGATGTTGTCGAGATCCCGCTGCGCTCGAACGAGGAAGGTATTCTGTGACAATCCATCGGACAGTGCCGGGGAATACGCCTTGCCCTCAAGCACGATGGTAGGACGGCGCAGCATTCTGAGCTGGCCCATGATGTCGCGCTTGGATCCAAGGGCGACGTTCCCCTCGAGGTCCTCGTTCGGACCGATGCCGGAAGAAGACGCGTTGACTGTGCCCAGTATCGAGCAGGTCACTCCTTCGAGCTGCGCCGTCATGCCGCCGATGAATCCGCAATTGCCAGGCACGCTCTCAGTTGCCATGTAGAACCTGTCCGGCGCTTTGTTGCGGAACGTATCTATGGTGGCGTTCGCCAGCGCAACAGCCAGTGCGACGGGTGTCTCCATTACGCCCTGTCCATACATCCTGCCGAGGACCTCGATGGACGTCGTCTGACAGAGCAGTGCGTCCCGGCCTACCACGTCCTGCATGAGCCTGGCCTCGCTTGGCGTGATGCCTCGCCGGGGCAATGCCTCTCCAACGCCGCCGTCCGTGGTAATCACCTGGATGGTGCCGCGCACGGGATCGATGTGTGCTGCTGTGACGCGCGTGTCTGCATGGAGCACGTCACGTAGCATGGCGGCAGCCACGGCGAAGCCCGCAGTATCGTCCTGGATGAGGCCGCCAGGACAGTGGGTGTGGCCTATGCCGGCGTGACCGGCGATGGCAACGGCTGCAGGGGTTACATTCATGTGAGATCTCCCTCTCTCGCTACCATCGTTACGTGACGGTGCGAGCCAGCGGCTTAATAAACCGTTGATGGCGTAGTATGCCATCTGGCGTCCAGGATCGATAGTGGTTTCGGAGGGCAGTGTAGGTGCAGGTGCACCGGTCCATGGAACACCGCTGCAGTAGCTGACCTGTCACAGATCGACGACATTGGTGCTCGCACTTGGCGCTTACCCTGTTGGGAAACAGTTCAGTGCCGTGTAAGATACTCAAGTACACGTGCGCGTGGCAGCAACGCAGGAGGTGCAAGTATGGAACGAAAGGAACCCCTCGCGAACAAGGAAGAGTACGAAGAACTGGTGATGCATATTGGCCGCGGTCATGCCGTGGATCTCGGCAGTCATGGAGAGGCAAATATACTTCTCGGTGAAAAGATCATGCTCAGCTTCGTCGACATGCCCGCCAACAGCTATGCGGATCCCCATCGGCACGAGAACACTGAGCAGGTAATGATTATTCTCAAAGGCGAGGCAGATTTCGTCGTCGAGGGCAAGATCTACCCGGTTAAGGAAAACGACGTCCTGGTGTTCCGTGCGAACGTCGAACATGGTGCGTACGTTGGACCTAACGGCGCGCGGGTGCTGGACATATTCACGCCGCCGAGGACAGACCTCCTCGCAAAGATTCGTGGGAACAAGTAGGAGCACGGTGGTGAATTGGCGCCGCAACAGACACACTTGTCTCTGGTGACCGTCTGCCGGCGCTGCGATCCATGAACCACGTGGCAGCAGAACGCACGCTGCCCGTATCTTCATGGGCTGTCTTGCAGTCAGCGATACTACGTGGGAGTGTGTTGGAGCGGTCCGTCCCACGGTTCGATGAGCAGAGTCCCCGTTTCCTCGGGCGTGAAGAACTCGACGGGAACAACTGCATCTGACGGGACGTTGGAGTAGGCCGCCGAGAGTCGTGCTGCTGCCAGTAGAGTGTTCCAGCTCAGGTCGCCGCGGAGGAGCGTCACCGGTCCCGGGTGTGCAGTGACCTGCACTATGGCATCCCGGGAAGTGCACGCTCTGCGCAGGGCGTTGTTCTGTGACCGGTTTCTACCCAGTACGATATGTGCGCCGTTCCGGTAGAAGTGTCGTCCTACAATCAGGAGCGAAAGGTCATCCGGCGTCACCTCGCGCATGTGTGAGATGAGTGAGCGGACTTTGCCGCCAAACTCTCTGAACGTGAGGGGACAGCCACCAGCAGGTGTGCTGAAAGCCTGCAAACCGTATCGTTCCGCCATTTCAAGCTGCGTGCGGCGGCTACGCCCTGTGAGCCCGAGCAGCCTGCGCCGGTCCACCAGCCCGTTCTGTTCAGGCACCGTAGGCTTGAGGACGAGGGCACTGAGTGGTCGCACGATCAGTCCGTCAAGTCCGGATAGTTCATCCTCGATCTTCAGAGCGTGGGGCGTCTGGCTCTTTGGCCTTTGCTTCAGCACGTCACCGGTAACCACGAAGCTGGCCTGTTCCTGCTGCATCAAGCGCCGGGCCATGCCGAGCATGTAGATGCGGCAGTCGATGCAGGGATTGAAGCCTTTGCCATACCCGTATCGGGGACGCCGCAGGACGGTGATGTAATCGTCATGTACTTGTTCCTTCACCAGGCGAATTCCGAGCCAGGCAGCAGCAGCCTCCGGCGTCTCGGGCGACTTCCGAACGAATGGCAGCATGATATTCAGGCCGACTACCTCCACGTCCTGCTCCTGCATCATGCGGACGGCAAGGATGGAGTCAAGTCCTCCTGACAGAAGCGCCACAGCTCTTGCGTGCATAACCGTAAGTCTGCGCCGCGAGGTCATGTGTGGCGCGAACAGAACAACAGTATAACCGACTCGTGGTTCTTGGCCGGGCAGGGAGTGCTATGGCGAGACGAGTCCAGTTCCATCTGCGCGCTGTCGCAACTGACCACAGGCAGCATCGATATCCGAGCCTCGCTCCACGCGCTGGGTGACCTGGATGCCTGCGCTTTCCAGAACCTCGCGGAACGCCGTGACCCGTTCTCGTGGCGGGGGGCGATATCGTGATCCGCCGATCGGGTTGAACGAAATCAGATTTGCATGGCAATTCAGGCCGTGAAGTATGTGTGCCAGTTCCTGTGCCGCGGCAACGCCGTCGTTGATTCCATCAAGAAGGCAGTACTCGAACGTCACGCGCCTCCTGGTCCACATAACGTACTCATGGCAGGCCTCGATGATCTCCGCCACGCTCCACGTGGTCATCCCGGGCATGAGTTGGCTGCGGAGTTCATCTGTGGGCGCATGCAGTGAGACTGCGAGGGTAAGTTGCAGTTGCTCCTGCGCCAATCTGCGGATTTCGGGAACGAGACCCGCGGTGCTGATGGTGAGATGCCGCATGGCGATGCCCACCTCGCGGTTCAGGAGGTGGGCTGCTTTGAGGGTTGCCTCGTAGTTGAGTAGTGGTTCGCCCATCCCCATGAAGGTGACGTGGTCGATTCGGTTGGACCTGTTGCTCGCCATGGCTTTCACCTCCGCGGCCTCCTGAACCGCGAGCACCTGTCCCACCATCTCTCCTGCGGTGAGATTCCGCGCAAATCCGCTCAGGCCGGTCGCGCAGAACACGCAGCCGATTGGGCAGCCCACCTGAGTTGAGACGCAGCAGCTCATCCGGTCCGCATAGGGCAAACCCACCGTTTCCACTGTCGCGCCATCGTGCAATCCCAGCAGCAGCTTCACCGTCCCGTCTTTGCTGCGTTGTTCTGTGATCACGTGTGCGCGGCCGACCTGATGTGATTGCTCCAGTCTGGCGCGAAACGGCTCGGGCAGATTGTTCATCAGGGAGAAGCTGTCCACGCCGTACTTGTACAGCCACGTGGCAATCTGGTCGCCACGATACGCCGCCTGTCCCTCGCGTTGGGCCAGGGCGCGCAACTCGTCCGTGTTCAATCCCAGTAGCGTTGGCATGATCACACTGTGGCGGATCTCTTCGTATGGAGGAAACGGCCTGAAGACGACTCTAATGATACCTCATGCAGGGCGCGGCCGACATCGTCGTCGCTTTGCATGACACCTGTGGTCAGGAGGTCCGGGGAATCGCCTGCTCATCACCCTGCGGTCGGAGTGCGGTGGGGACGGCGGACCAGGAGAACGGCGGGGATGGCGATGGCGTAGAGTGCCGCAAACGTCACAAAAGCGTAGTAGTACGTGCCGGTGGCGTCGAACATCAGGCCTGCGAACAGGGGGCCGAGCGATGTTCCTGCGCTCTCCAGGAATGCGATGAGGCCGAATACCGAGCCGTAGTAGGCCAGTCCGAACGTCGTACTGACCAGCATTGACATGGTAGGCAGCCAGCTGCCAAGTCCAAAGCCGAGCAGCAGTGCGTACGCCCAGATTGAC
Source organism: Dehalococcoidia bacterium (assembly GCA_003562555.1). Classification (GTDB taxonomy): domain Bacteria; phylum Chloroflexota; class Dehalococcoidia; order GIF9; family AB-539-J10; genus SKVJ01. The sequence continues at coordinate 3,576 of PWUO01000273.1, read as the reverse complement.
GCCTCCGGCGAATCGGCCCGTATAGTAAGCAATACGAGAATTCCGGAGAGCTGGAGCAGCAAACCGATGGCCGATGCCCTCCTTGGTGGAATACGGTCGCATAGCCACCCGAAGAACACCTTGCCGGTGGCGCTCCCGAGGCCCAGCGTGCCCAGCGCGGCCGCGGCGGTCGCAGTCGGGAAGCCTATGTCCTCGAGAAAGGGAACAGGGGCGTGCAGCGCACCCGTGTTGCTGAAGCCGCTCACGAAGAACGAGACGCCGATGAGCCATATGGCCGTTGTTGTCGCTGCCTGTCTCAGGGATATGCCCTGTTGTTCCACGTGAGATGGAGATCCGTCGCGCGGAATCTCCATGTCCGCTGTGTCGCCATCTGGATACAGTCCCATATCAGCAGGCCTGGTTCTGATGAATGCCAGGGACAGTGGTATCGTAACTGCACAGATGATGATACCCATCGCGAGATACGCGGTGCGCCAGTCGAATGCCACCAGGAGGTGCGCCACAACGGGCGCCATGACTACTCCGCCCGCGCCCATTCCAGCGGACATAATACCTAACGCCGCTCCTCTCCGTCGCTTGAACCAGTTAGATATGACGGCGCTGCAGGGAACGATTCCCATGCCTGCTGAGCCGCTGCCGATGACGACGTAGGCGGCGTAGTACAGCGCGAGGTCGTTGGTCCGGCTTGCAAGCACGAATCCCAGGCCCATTACAAGTGCGCCGAACGGTATGACCCTCCTGGGGCCGTGCCTGTCAACGATGCGCCCTATCAGTGGCGACGTGAGCCCCATCACAATGAAGTAGATGGTGAATCCCACCATCACGTGGCCCCGCGCCCATCCCAGTGAGGCTTCCAGCGGTTTCACGAAGAGACTGAACACGAAGGAGCCGCAGCCGAAGGAGAGCAGCATGAAGAGGAAGGTCACGGCCACAAGATAGTAGCCATAGAAGATGCGTGGCTCGTGCGTGCGCGGCATCGTTGTTGCAGGACTGCCTCGAGGCTCGCGCATTCTAGCAGAAGGGTGTTCCTGCGTCACGGAGAATCCGGGTCATGGCACCGAGCGTCGACGGTGGTCTCACCCGTTCATTCTGGAGCAGGTCACCTGTCTTACGCGGACACACCGGTGTCTCAGGTCAGGTAGGTGACCAGCAGCACCAGCAGCGCGACGATGGGCAGGTAGCGGCCCACCGCCACGATCCAGCTCGGCGAGATTGTGATTGGCCCGAGCCTCCTGGATGGTGAGTTGATTGCCTCGAGGAGCTGCTTTCGCGGCAGCAGCCACGCGATCAGTGCGGCACCGACGATACCAGCCACGATCACCACGCCGGATCCGGTGGCTTTGTCGATGACATCCAGGAACGGGTCACCGCCGACGCTCAGACCGACTGGTGTGAAGCTGAGTGCCGAGGGTATTCCCAGCACCGTAACGATGACGGTTACCGCAAGCGCGGCCTTTCGCCTGGACAGGTGCAGCTGATCCTTCATGGGCGCGAGTATGGCGGCCATTCCGCCAACGCAGGAGGTGAACGCTGCCACGAACAGAAGGACGTAGAAGGCTACGCCGATGAATGGCCCTCCCGGGAGCTGATCCAGCATCAGTGGCAATGCGACGAAGGACAGATGACTTCCGGTGTCGGGAGCAATGGCAAAGGTGAACACGATCGGGAACACCATGAGGCCGGACAGGACGCATATGCTGGTATTGGTCGCCGCCACTGCGGAGGAGGACAGCACCTTGTTGAAGTGCTTGGGAGAGTAGCTGCCGTACGCGATCAGCAGTCCCTGACCCACGCCCAGCGAGTAAAACGCCTGTGCTGCCGCCATGCGCCAAAGCCGGGGCTCGAGCAGCGCCTGCCTATCCACGCCGAAGTAGAACTGACGCGCCTCGGCCGCGCCCGGAAGCGTTTGAGCGTAGATGGCCAGGCCACCCACGATCACCACGAGCAGCGGCAGCAGCAGCTTGCTCATCTGCTCGAGGCCACCGATGCCGCGCAACAGCACGAAGAACACGAGGACTGATGTCGCAAGGAAGTACCAGAGGGAGTTGTAGCCGGCCGTGAATTCGTCGAACGGACTCAGAGCGAAGCGGACGGAATCAACCGCGTAGCCCAGCGTCCAGCCGCTGATGACGACGTAGTAGCTCATGATGAGCGTCACCAGCACAACCAGGAACCATCCGAACCAGCGGCCCCATCTCTGGTTGATCCTGCGGAACAGACCTACAGGGCCTCCCTGCGCGAGCTTGCCGGCACTGGTCTCGAGGACATGCAGTGAAAGGCCGATCGTGAGCGCGCAGACCACATAGGCGAGGACAAAGACGCCTCCGCCGTTCTCTCCGGTCATGTACGGGAAGCGCCACAGGTTACCAAGACCCACCACCCCGGCTATCGAGGCAAGAATGTACGCGCGCTGTGACGTCCAGACTGCCCGGGGAGGGACGCTCTCCGCTACGTGTTCTATCTCGGAAGGGATATCTGGCTTCTTGAGGTCCATAGTCCACGTCTCAAATTACACATGGCCTGTGACGTGCTGCAGCATTCGCCGTGAGTAGTGCAGCAGTGCCGCTAATGTGCCTGTCCAAGGGCGGGATGCCCCGAGGCTCTCCCACTGTCTATGACTGGTGACCATCATACCGGATGTGGCTCAGGTGTCACAAGCAGCGGAAGCTTAAGACAGCACGACGGGAGAGACATCACGTGTAAACAGAGCTGGCAGGGAGTCGCGGTGTCGCCCTTGGCACTCCCGGATCGACGTGGTAACCGCCCCCTGCTGGAATGCGCCCGCGGGGCGGGCAGTGTCAGCGCTTCTTAGGCGGCTCGATCTTCTCGAGCAGGTATCTGAAGGTCCCGGCAGGGGCGGAGAACTCGACCTCCTGGCCGACGTGCTTTCCCATGATGGCGCGGCCGATAGGAGAGGAACTCGAGAGCTTGCCCTTCGCAGGGCTGGCTTCGTGGCTGTCCACCAGTCTGTACGTGATGGCGTTGTCGGTTGCCAGGTCCTTCAGATGTACCGTGTCGCCGAGGCACACGGCGGCGCTGCGGCCGTTGCCGTTGACCGTGGTGGCGCATGCAATAGTCGCCTCAAGCTCCAGGATGCGCCCTTCGATATGCGACTTCTGTTCGCGGGCGGCCTGAAGCGGCGCGTTCTCGCGGAAGTCCTTGTCGGCGGCCGCCTTCCGCATCTGTTCAGTCACCAGCACGCGCTGCTCCTTGAGGTCATCGAGCTCTGCCCGAAGCGCCTGCAGCCCTTCCTCGGTAACCACCACAAGGTCGATGGCGCCGGCATCAACCCGAGCCGGTTCCTTCGGCTCCTTCTTGGACTTCACGTGCGAAGCGAGGCCGCGGGCGCTGAGTCCCTTCTTGTACGTGTAGCTGAGAAACCCTCGAAGCGCGCCGGATTCGTTGGCCTGAATCGTCTGACAGTACGCGTCGATGTCCCGCGCCTTGATGGCCTGGACGCCGCGCTGCCGGCCGAACCAGCGGACGAATTTCAGAACAGCCGCCTCATCGGAGGCCCGCTTCTGAGGACCCAGGTTGCCGAGGTAGTCAACTGCCGCCCGCTCGACGGTCTGGAAT